>DATLHT010000471.1:0-16339 GCA_035539795.1 Burkholderiaceae bacterium | reverse complement strand
GGCGATACGCCACGCCAGCCTGAACCCACGGCACGGGATCGAGGCTGAGGCGTTCGAGCAGATCCGGTGGACATGCGGGGTGCCGCGCGACGCCGCGTCGCACATCGGCTTCGGCATCGGCAGCGAGGCGCGTCAGGCGGTCAACCGGACAGGCGGGATTGCGCGCCACGGTACGCCGCACCCAGACGTCGGCATCTTCCAGCAACCAGTCCACCAGCCGGGGAGGAAGATCGGCACGCCCTGCAATCGCGCGGCGTACGCCGGTATCGCGGTCGAAGCACAGCGTGAGCAAAGCAGCCATTGGCAACGCAGCCTGCGTCGCCGCTGCGCGACGCACTGCGGCATCGCCATCGGCAGCCAGCCGGCCGAGCAGATCGGGAGAAGTACGTGTCTGGCGCGCCAGGGCTCGCCGTTCCAGCACACCATCCGGCAGTTGTGCCAGCAAGCGTGCCGGACACGCCGGATGCAGCAGGATCTGCGCACGCACGGCTGGTTCCGTGGTGGTTTGCCAGAGTGTGTCGAGCGTGCTGCCATCCGTGGCGAGGTTGACTGCCAGCAGGCGCTCCAGCGCGGCGGGATGACGCCGCTCCAGTTCGGCCAGCAGCTCTGGTGCGACCCCGGTGTTCTCGCACAATGCGCGCAGCACGGGCGGTGCGGGATTGCATCCGGCCAGCGCCGCCAGCACCATGCGCGGCGTATTGGGATGGCGCGCCAGCAGCTCGCAGGTACGCGCGCTACGTGCGGCATCCCAGACATGCGCCAGCGCATGCGACGGCGTGGCCGGGTTGCGGGCCAGCCGCACCAGCACCATCTCGTCGTGCGCGCAGCGCTGTGCCAATGCACTCAACACACTGCCCGGCAGGAATGGTGCGGCGGCCAGCTGCAGGCAATCGGCACGCGCCTGGAACAGGCGCTGCGCCAGCGCTTCACGCTGCGATCCTGCGGCATGCGGATACAACGCCGCTGCCGCAAAAGGATCGCTGCAGTGCCGCGCCCGCCGCAACAGCTCGAGCCAGTGCCGGTGCGAGATCGCCATGGTTGTATACGCTCAGGCTGCCACCAACGGCTCGCCGGCGTCCTTGGCGTCCTTGGCATCGCTCGGGCCGGCGGGCGCATGGCTGCCACTGACGTCGCCATCAGCATCCACTTCGTGTTCGTCGAGCGCCTCGCTGATCATTTCGATCAGCTCGCGCACCACGAACTTGCCCTCGTAGCCAGCCGTCTTGAGCGCATCCTCGAACATCGTCAGGTCCTTCGGGCAGCAGACGACGAACACTTCCAGGCCGTCGATGCCCGCAGCTTCCTTGATGCGCATCTGCGACGGCTTTTCCGCGCCAACCGGATCTGGCATCCAGATGCGCCCGCCGCCAGCCCCGCAGCAGAACGAGTTATCGCCATGACGCGGCATCTCGACCAGATCGCAGCCGATGGCCTTGAGAATGTCGCGCGGGGCGTCGTAGCCCTTGTTGAAGCGGCCCAGGTGACACGGATCGTGCAGCGTGACGCGCGAACCGAGCGGCTTGCGCACCGTCAGCTTGCCGTCGCGCAGCATGCGCAGCACATAGCTGGTGTAGTGCTCGATCTCGTATTGCCCGCCGAACTCCGGATACTCGTTGCGGATGGTGTTGTACGAATGCGGATCGGTCGTGACGATGGTCTTGAAGCTGGCCGTACCGAGCGTGGCGATATTGGTTTCCGCCAGCAGTTCGTACAGCCCTTCCTCGCCAACGCGGCGCACATCGTTACCGGCGTTCGATTCCCCCTCGTACAGCAGGCCAAAGTCGACGCCCGCGTCATGCAGCAGCGTGGCAAAGGCCTGGCTGACCTTCTGGTTGCGCGGATCGAAGGAGGCGTAGTCACCGACGAACCACAGCACATCCACCGGTTCCTTGCGCGCATCCTTGACCGGGAACGGCAGCGCCTTCGTCCAGGCGGCGCGCTTGCGCTTCGATTCGCCGAAGGAGTTGCCGGTCTTGTGGATGGTTTGCAGCGTCTTCTGCAGTTGCGGTTCCATGTCGCCGTCCTCGACCAGCTTGCGACGCATCTGCACGATGATCGGCACATGTTCGACAGCCACCGGGCAGATTTCCACGCAAGCCATGCAGGTACGGCACGACCACAGTGTTTCCATGAACACCTGACCGCCGTCCTTGCCGTGCACACTGAGCTTGACCTCATCCGGCAGCGCATTCTTCTGCAGCGCCTCGTTGGCAAACTCGCGCAGCGACAGGATCACATCGCGCGGCGACAGTGGCGCGCCCGAAGCATTGGCCGGACACGCCTCATGGCAGCGGCCGCACTTGGTGCAGGCATCCAGGTTCAGCAGATGCTTCCAGGTGAAATCGGTGATGCTGGTGTAGCCCACCTTCTCGCTGTCGGCCGGCTGGCGCGGCAGGCGCTGCGCAGCGAGCGGGTCGCGGAACATCAGCGAGCCCGAGGATGTGAAGATGTGCTTGACCTTGGTAAAAGGGATCAGCCCGATCAGCGTCAGCGCGATGATGCCGTGGAACCACCACAAGCCGCTGCGCAGCATACCCGCGCCTTCCGCGCTCAGGCCGCTGGCGCGCAGGACTTCGGCCAAGGCCGCGCCGAACGGCGACCACCAGCGCAGGTCCCACACTTCCGGCCGCTCCTGCAGCCACACCAGGCGCGCGGCTTCCAGTAGATAGCCGGTGACGCCGATGATGATCAGGGTCCAGAGAAATGCCCAGTCCTCGCGGCGGTAGCCGCTGCGGTCGTAATCGGGATCGCCTGGCTTGCGGTCCGGGCGCTTGTAATCGAGCTTGGGCGGCTTGATCCAGCCGCGGCGGATCATCATGTACAGCAGGCCCGCGATCATCGCTACGCCGGCAAAGTCGAGCACCAGCGAGAACCACAGGTAGAAACTGCCATGCCAGAACGACAGGCCGAACAGCTTGGAAGTGATGTCGTAGTCGACGGTAATGGTCGCGGTGCCGATGAACAGCAGCGCAAAGCCATAGAAAATCATGCGGTGCGCGCGGCCAGCTGCCGGATCGCGGCGCATGATGGTGCGGTGGCTGGCCACCGTACGGCACATCTGGAGGAAGCGCTCGCCGAGCGCCAGCGGTGCGCCGATGGGCTGCCCGCGCCGGTACTTGCGCACCTGCACGAACACCCCGTAAAAAAATACGCCGATCGCACCGAACCCTAGCAGATAGAACAGTACGATGGCGTGTGAGGAAAAACCCTCGAACAGGATACGTGTGACCTGGAGCGGGTCGAATTTGTCTGCAGAAAACATGGCAGCTTCCGTCTCGTGCGGTGAGGCACGGGCGACCCCTCTGGGCCGCCCGTACAGGGCTACAGGGCGGACCGGGGATCAGACCTTGTACATAATTTCGTACTGGCCGTTCTTAAGGTACGGCACACCCCACACCGACACTTCACGGCGGTACGGCAGCGGCAGCTGCGCCTCGGCTTCCTCGATCTCGCGGGCCAGGCGCTGGCCAGTGAAGGTCGCGTCGGCGATCAGGCGCGGTGCTTCCGCATCGCCGATCAGGTACACGTCCTTGATGCCGTTCTCGGCCCACTGGTTCTCCACTTCCTTCAGGCCGCGATACAGCGCATCGTTCGACTTACGGCCGGTCACCAGGACCAGCGAGTCGAACTCGAGCCAGCGGTGCGACTTGTTCGGGTCGCGCGGCGGCTTGCCGGGGCCACGGTAGGTCCGCTTGGAACCATCGCCCCAGATGTTGTAGACCTCGATACGGCCCGGCTCGATGCGGCTGGCAAAGTGGTCACCCATCTCATGGACACCCAGTTCATGCAGGCGGCGCATCATGTTCGGGTACTCGAGCGTGAAGTGCATGTAGTTGGCCAGATGCACGCCGCTGACGATGGTCACTTCGTGGCCCGCAACTGCCAGCTTCTCGGCCAGGCTCGGTGCCATGAAATAGGTGTCCGCATTGAGGATCACCACGCGCTTGCCGATCTTCTTGTTGCCGGCGATCACCTGTTCGGGCGTGAGCTGGTCGTCGCGCGACGCATCCGCACCCGGAATCGGCTCATGCGACAGGCAGTTGGTACCGTCCGTCACCCAGTGCGAACCGGTGGCGATCACCACCTTGTCGGCGCCATACTCCAGGATGTCCTTCACCGTCATCGGTTTCTGGCCGAGGGCGAGCTGGCTGTGCTTGTTCTTCTTGAGCAGCTTGTTGATCTGCGTTTCGCGGTAATCGCGGTGGTAGCCCCACTCGCCGAGGCCCGGCAGCGTGACGACCTGGTTGAGGTGACCGCCGATCTTCTCGGCCGTATCCACGAGGTGGACGGCATGGCCGCGCTCCATCAGCACACGTGCGCATTCCGAGCCCGAAGGGCCGGCACCGACGATCAGCACCGAGTCGTCCGACTTGGCCTTGGCGAACTTCTCCGGGTGCCAGCCGCGGCGGTATTCTTCGCCGGCCGTGGCGTTCTGCGTGCAGATCATCGGAGGACCACCGATTTCCCAGCGCGAGATACAGACGTTGCAGCCGATGCAGACGCGGATGTCTTCGACGCGGCCTTCCTCGATCTTCTTCGGCAGGAACGGGTCGGCAATCGACGGACGTGCCGCACCGATGATGTCGGCGATACCCTTGGTGACGATCTCGGTCATCTTTTCGGGATCAGTAAAGCGGCCCACGCCCAGCACCGGCTTCTTCGACACTTCCTTCATGAAGCGCGTCCAGGGGATCTGGTGACCTTGCTGGTAGAAGCGCGACGGGCCGGCATCCTCGCCCCATTCAGCGATGTCGCCAACGTCCACGTCCCACAGGTCGACCAGGCTGTCAGCCATTTCGACGAACTTCATGCCCTCGTTCTCGACTTCGATACCGGCCACGCCATACAGCGAATCGAGCGCATAGCGCGTGGCGATGGCGCAATCGTCGCCGACTGCACGCCGCACTTTTTCCAGCGTCTCGAGCCAGAAGCGCGCGCGGTTCTCGAGCGAACCGCCATATCCATCGGTGCGCTTGTTATAGAACGGGGAGAGGAATTGCAGCGGCAGGTAGGAGTGCGCGCCGTACACGTAGACGATGTCGAAGCCGGCATCGCGCGCGCGGTAGGCTGCATCGACGTAGTACTGCTGTACCTGCTGGATATCGCGCAGGTCCATTTCCTTGCAGTACGAGAGCGTTTCGAATTCCGAGGCGTACTGGCTCGGGCCACGCGGCGTGGCGCGGCTTTCCAGGCAGGGAGCGTGTGCGCCGCCGTACCACATCTCGATACCGGCCAGCGCGCCATGACGGTGCACTTCGTCGGTCATGGCACGCAGGTTGCGCACGTCACCCTCGTCCCAGATACGCGCCGAAACGCGCATGGTGTCGTCCGACTCGGGGTGGATGGAGCAGTATTCGGTGTTCATTGCCGCCCAGCCACCTTCCGCCTTCATCGAGCGGTGTGCAGCCTGGAAGCCCGGCAGGTTGGAGCCGGCGCCGATACAGTGCGGAACCTGGTAGAAACGGTTGCGCAGTGTTTTCGGACCGATCTGGATCGGTTCAAACAGAATGTCGTAGCGTGGGTCGCGGGCCATGGTTTTGTCTCCAGCCGATTTATGGGGACGCTCGGGGCGTCATGTCAGCGCGGAACTGGCCTGCTCCGCGCCAGTGGGAATCATTCCGGGGCGGTGCCGTTGCTCAGCGGCCGGCCATCATCGAAGCGGCTCAGCCAGTCGATGACTGCGCCGCGGTAGCGGGTCAGGCCCTTGTAGTCCGCCAGTTCGTCCGGCAGGCTGCGCAGCACGCGGTGCATGCGCGCGGCCCATTTGGGCACGGTGGCGAGTTCGTTCATGCTGATGAGGTAGCAGCGCACGCCAAAGCCGATGGCATGGCTGCGCGGCAGGCGGAACAGCGTCTGCAGCTCGACCCGCAGATGCGCCAGTTCGCCAGCGTTGGCGGCAGTGACCTTGCTGCGGTCTGCGCCCCAGTGAGGATACTGTTCGGGGGACGTGTCGAGGCGCGGATTGATGGTCATGGTCCAGTTCAGACGCCGTACCGGTGCGCCAGCCTGCAGGTTGAGCAGGAACTTGAGCGCGCGGTCGATGATGCCCATCTCGTGCACCATCGGCACCGGGCCATGCCATTCGGAGAACGTCATGCCGAGGTCGAAATCGAGCGACCAGTCGGCCTGCGTGGTGACCACGCCGGCGTCCATGTAGAGATTGTCGTGGCGGTGGTCCATCAGCACCCAGTCGCCCTGCACCTGGCGCATGATGTATTCCATCGGCGCATACGGGAGCGTCTGCTCGTCGCCGAACACAAAGGACTGCTCGATCCCCAGCAGACGGTTATGCCAGTGCCAGCGCGCACCGTCGCGGCGCAGCGCAAACTGCGTGGGGTAGCTGGTGGCGAGCGACGTCATCATCAGCTCGAGCGAATCCCATTGCGCCGCCATCATGTGCGGCAGGGCCTGGCAGCGGCCGGGGTCGGCTTCCAGTACCAGGGCACGCTCGCGGCATTCGCCGACATAGTGCTCGTCGATATCGAACGGATGCTCGAGCACCGAGCCTGCCGGGCCCGCCACATGCGGCTCGATGTTGACCGAGTACATGTACTGGTCTTCATGGAAAGGAAACGGAAAACGGCGAATCGCGGCCGGACTGTTGGCGTAGATGAAGCGGTCGCGGAAGCTTTCGTCGCGCTTGTATTCGATCTGCATCGCACCTGCTCCTTACAACGCCAGCACCAGCCGACGGCAACGGGCGCGCGACACGCACGGCATGATCTTGCTGCCGCTGGCGCGCTCCTCGGGTGAGAGATAGTGGTCGTTGTGCTGCAGCTCGCCATCGAGCTCGAGCACCTGGATTTCGCACTGCCCGCATACGCCGCCACGGCACAGGGAGGGCGCATCGATGCCCGCGGCTTCGATGGCTTCGAGCAGGCTGATGTCGGCAGCGACGTGCACGCGCACGCCGCTATGCGCGAGTTCGACGTCGAACGGCTCGCCAGGAGGCGGCGCGCTGAACTGCTCCCAGTGCACGTGGCTGTCGGCCCAGCCGGCTGCACGGGCAGCCGCGCGCGTCGCCTCGATCATGCCGGCCGGCCCGCAGACATAGACATCGGTGCCCAGCGGTTGACCGCGCAGGACCGTGCCCATGTCGATCATCTGGCCGCGGTCCTCGAGATAAAGGTGCAGGCGGTCGCCCGCCAGATCACGGAGATCGTTGGCGAGCCCGGCATGCGAGGCATCGCGCACCGCGTAGTGGAGCTCAAAATCCACCCCCAGGCGGCGCAGCTCGACGATGTGGGCAAAGAACGGCGTGATACCGATGCCGCCGGCCAGCAGGATGTGCTTGCGGCGCGTGCGTACTAGGGGAAACAGATTGACCGGCGCGGAGATGCGCAGCACCGTTCCTTTGCGCACATGCTCGTGCATGAAGCGCGAGCCGCCACGGCCTTCGTCCACGCGCCGTACGCCGATCTGGTAATAGCGCGTCTCGTCTGGCGCGCTCATCAGCGAGTACGGGTTGCGGTGCACGCGTCCCGCGCCCTGCATCTCGACGACGATATGGCTGCCGCCCGAGAAGCACGGCAAGGCGCCACCATCGGCATGCTCGAAGGTGAAGCGGCGGATCAGCGGTGTGACGGCCTCGATCTCCGCCACGCGGACTGGAATACCCTGGCCCGCTTTCATGCTGCCACCTGCGTTTCGGCATCAGCCATCACGCCCATGAAGGCGGCATGGCGACGTGAATAGTGATCGCGCACCAGCAGGTCGCGCCCGCAGCCGCAACAGGTCACCTGCGCGGTGTTCACGCCCTCGCTGAAGGCGCGGCAGTGGATGCAGTAGACGCGGCGCAGCGCAGGCCCTGCCTGCTCGCACTGGATTTCCGCAGGGTCCAGTCCATGGCTTTCGGCCACGCGCACCACGCGGGCCAGCAATTCCTCGCTGCCGGCCGCGTACACGCGCAGGCCCATCGGCAGGGCTGCCAGCGCAGTCTCCAGCACACCCAGCAGATGTCCCGCGTCGGCACAGCATTGCGCCGACCGGCACGCTTGCGCCAGCGTGGCGAAGCGATTGTCGCCGCCTGCCGGCACATACAGTACCTGGCAGGCGTCGCCGAGGCCCGCCTGTGCCGCGGCGGCGATGAGCCGCCGTCCGGCCTCCGCGCCGACACCCTGGCACACCACGAGATGGTGGGTGCCGCCGGTATCGAGCTGCAGCGGCTGGTAGTGCGGCATGCTTTTGATTCCTGTAACCAGCATGGCAGTCTCCTTGCGGATGACAGGAACGATCAGACGCCCTGAACGCGGGTGCGGATGCGCTGCGGATCGTAGAACGGCGTGCGCGTCACATAGCCGGTGCAAGTGCCCTGGCTGTCAGCGATCTCGATCCGCGTGCCGAGGGCACGGTACTCCGGCTTGAGGTGAACCAGCGCCAGCGACTGCATCAGGTGTTGGCTGAACATGGTGCTGGTGACCACGCCGGCATCCTTGCCATCGACCGTGATCTGCGCGCCAGCTTCCACGGCGCGATCGGCCTTGACCGATACGCCGGCCTGGAAGAAACGCTCCTTGCCGCGCGACGCCAGCAGCGCCTGCTTGCCGATGTAATCGCTCTGCTTGTCGGCGTCGATAGCCCAGCCCAGGTTGACCTCCCACGGCGTGGTGTCGCCCTCGGGCATGTCGAACGGGAAGAACAGCAGTCCGGCTTCCACGCGCACGATTTCCAGGGCATCCCAGGAGGCCGCCATCAGGCCGTGCGGCTTGCCGGTATCCATGAGCGCATCCCAGATAGCCACCGCATCGGCCGAAGCGCAGGAGATCTCGAAACCTTCCTCGCCCGAATAGCCGCCGCGCGAGAGAATCACGGGCCGGCCGAACAGCTTGGTGGAGCGGTGCTCGAAGTACGGCAGCGTGGCGACATCGGTGTCGATATGGCCCTTCAGGATGGCCGCGGCGCGCGGACCCTGCAGCGACATCATGTGCACGTCGAAATTCTGTTCCCACCTGACGTCGCGGCCTTCGGCCACGTGTGCCAGCTGCTCCTGCGTATTGCCGCCGCCATGCGATAGGCGGAACGCGTTCTCGCCATCGCGGATGATCATCAGGTCGTCGCTCAGCTGGCCCTTGTCGTTGACCAGCGCAGCAAGGCGCGCAGTGCCGTTGCGCATGGCCTTCACGTCGATCGGTGCGAGCCTGTCGAGCACGTCGGCCGCATCCGGGCCGGACACGTTGACGATGTTCAGGGCGCTGATGTCGAACAGGCCGGCGGCCGAGCGCACAGCCAGCGCTTCCGCATACGGGTCGGTGCTGTAGCTCTGGGGAATGGGCATGTTCCAGATTTCGCTGTCCAGCTTCGAACCCAGTGCACGATGCCGATCGTTGAGAACCGATTGCCGTTTCATTGCATGTCTCCGCTTGTCATGGTTGTGCAGCGAAGTATGGTCAGCGGTTCGGGGCGAAACAATTTCTCGTTGGCACTACCTCCACGGGGGTAGCGGGAGTACTCCGGGTGTCCGCCTCCTCCTGGGTATTGCGCGCACCACGCGCGCTTTGCACACTGCTCGCACACTGCAGATCCGTGCCGCCCGGCGGCGCAGGCAAGAAGGAGCACACCGTGGAGACTCTCATCCATCCCGAAGCAGCAGCGCATGCAGCCCATGCCGCGCACATCGGTCGAACACCATCGCAGGACCGGCGGAAGACACCGCAGGACGCACGCGACCCGCTGGCGCGACTGAGCCTGGGCGATGCGCAGATGGACGCGCAGATCCATCTCGCGCGGCGCGTCATCACGCGGCAGATCCCGATCCTGCTGCAGGGCGAGACCGGCTCGGGCAAGGACGTGTTTGCGAATGCCCTGCATGCCGTCAGCCCGGCGCGCGACGGCAACTTTGTCGCGGTCAACTGCGCCTCGCTGCCGGAAACGCTGATCGAGAGCGAATTGTTCGGCTACCGTGCCGGCGCTTTCACCGGCGCGCAGCGCGAGGGCCGGCGTGGCAAGATCATGCAGGCTGATGGCGGCACGCTGTTCCTCGACGAGATCGGCGACATGCCGCTCACGCTGCAGGCGCGCCTGCTGCGCGTGCTGGAAGAGAAACGCGTCGCGCCGCTGGGTGCGGATACCAGCAGCAGCGTAGAGTTCCAGCTGATCAGCGCGAGCCACCGCGATCTCGGTGAACTGGTACGGTGCGGGGAGTTCCGCGAGGACCTCTACTACCGCCTCGGCGGCATCGCCTTGCACCTGCCAGCCCTGCGCGAACGCACCGACCGGCGCGCCCTGATCGACCGTATCCTGGCTGAGGAAGGCAAGTGGCAGCGCCCCGAGCTGGCCGCCGATGCCGAGCAGGCGCTGATGCAGTATCCGTGGCCCGGCAACCTGCGCCAGATGCGCCATGTGCTGCGGACCGCCCTCGCCCTGTGCGACGGACCGCGCCTCACGGCCCATCACCTGCCGCTCGAGATCGTGCGGCAGGCCGCCGCGCCCGTGCCACGCATGGGACCGGCGCTGAGCAGTGCGGCCATGACACAGGCAGGCCTGACCGCCGCCCAGATCCACGACCGGCATACCATCCTGGACCTGCTCAAGACGCATCGGTGGAACGTCAGTACGGTGGCCCGCACGCTCGGCGTGAGCCGCAATACCCTGTATCGCCGCATGCACCTGCTGTCGATCACGCCGCGCTGAGCGTCACGGACGAAGGGTCATCGCCGCCATGTGGCGCGTGCATCACGACAAGTCCCTGCACGGCCGGATATGTCGCGATATCGTGGCGATATCGATGCGATATCCGCGCAATATCGAAACGACATCGGGATTGTTACGCATTTGAACCCATCCCCCTGACCGGTTATAGTCGGAGTTCCGCACGGAATCATCCGGCGGACGGACACCGATCCGGATCCAGCGGTGGGCAGGCCCGAGGCCTGACCGCGCAGCGGATACGCGCCCCCCAGTTGGCGAGAGGAGACAGCGTTGACACTCATCCAGCCCGTGAGCGGCCACGTCGCGGAAATCATGAACGTGGTGAACCACCAGCTGTGCAGCCAGGAGACCAGCCCGGTCGTGGCCCGCTCGTGGACGCGCTGCCTGCAGGATTTCAAGCTCGACCCGGCGCAGGCGCGCATTCCGCCGGTCCTGACGCAGGGCGAACTGAATGTGCGGCGCGACCGCATGGGCGAACTGATCGCCTGCGCCAAGCTGGAAATGACCACGCTCTACCAGCAGCTGGCCGATCCCGAACTGGCTGTGGTGCTGACCGATGCCGATGGCGTGATCATGCACATGGTGTCCTCGTCCGGCTTTGCGCAGGATGTGGAATCGCTAGGCTTTCGCGTCGGCGCGGTGTGGAGCGAGCGCGAGGCCGGCACCAACGGCATGGGTACCTGCCTGGCCGAAGGCGAGCCGGTGGCAGTGCGCCAGAGCGAACACTATTTTGCGCAATACACTTCGCTGACCTGTTCCGCCGCGCCAATCTTCGACCATCGCGGCGAGATCATGGGCGTGCTCGACGTCACCAGCCGTTCCCGTCTGCTGCAGCAGCACTCGCTGGTGCTGGTCGGCATGTCGCGGCAGATGATCGAGAACCGCCTGCTCGACGAGCGCTTCAAGGACGCGCATCCGATCCACTTCCACACGCGCCCGGAACTGGTCTACACCTTGCACGAGGGCAAGCTCGCCGTGGACCAGCAGGGCAATGTGCTGGCGGCGAACCGCAGCGCGCTGTTCCAGCTCGGACTCCGCGCGCCGCAGGACCTGCTCGGCAAGCGCGTGGACGATCTGTTCAAGACGTCGCTCGACGAAATTCTCGCCCGCAGCACGCGCAATTCCTTCCGTCCCGTACCGGTGTACCGCGCCAGCGCCTCCAACCGCTTCTTCATGGTGGCACAGCATCCGCACGCCGCTGGCACGCCCGATACCACGATCGACCTGAGTGCCAGCCATCAAGGCCGCCTGCGCACGGTTAGCGGCGCACCGCTTAGCAGCAGCGCGCCCAAACCCGACGCCGGTACACGCCTGGCCTTTGGCGACACGCACATGGAACAGCAGGTGCAGCTGGCGCGCAAGATCATCGACAAGCAGATCCCGATCATGCTCCACGGCGAGACCGGCACCGGCAAGGAAGTCTTCGCCAATGCCATCCACCGCATGAGCCAGCGCAGCAGCGGCGCCTTCGTGGCGGTCAACTGTGCCTCGCTGCCGGAAACGCTGATCGAGAGCGAGCTGTTCGGCTACCGCGCCGGCGCCTTCACCGGCGCGCAGCGCGAGGGCCGGCGCGGCAAGATCATCCAGGCCAATGGCGGCACGCTGTTCCTCGACGAGATCGGCGACATGCCGATGATGCTGCAGGCCCGCCTGCTGCGCGTGCTGGAGGAACGGCAGGTCACGCCGCTCGGCTCGGAAACGGTGATCGACGTCGATTTCCAGTTGATCAGCGCCAGCCACCGCAACCTCGCCGAGCTGGTGCAGAGCGGGCAGTTCCGCGAAGACCTCTACTACCGCCTGAGCGGTATCGAACTGCGCCTGCCGCCGCTGCGCCAGCGCACCGACCGCCTGGCGCTGATGGAACACATCGTGCGCGAGGAAGCGCGCGATCAACTGGCACCGACCTTCGCCCCGGATGCGGAACAGGCGTTGCTGCGCTACCCTTGGCCCGGCAACATCCGCCAGCTGCGCCATGTGCTGCGCACCGCCATCGCCCTGTGCGAGGGCGGCGTCATCACCTGCCGCCACCTGCCGGCGGAAGTGCTCAACCGCCCGGCCAGCGTGCCGCAACAACTGGCCGACGACAGCCTGCGCATGCCAGTGGAACATGCGGCCACAGCCCAGCCGGAGGAACAGTTGCCGCCGTTCAACGCCATCCAGATGAACGAACGCGCTACCATCCTTGGGCTGCTCGACAAGCACCGCTGGAATGTCAGCACCGTCTCGCGCGCACTCGGCGTGAGCCGCAACACGCTGTACCGCAAGATGCACCGCCTGCATATCCGGCTCGCGCAGTCGGAGCAGGCTGACGATGGCGCGGAGGATTGAATGACCATATCCCCACCTGTGCTGTCCGACGACGAGATCCAGCGGCGCTTGGCAGCCGAACTGCCGCACTGGTACCTGGAAGATGGCTGGCTGCGGCGCAAGTACCGTACTGAAGGCTGGAAAGGCACGCTGATGGTGGTCAACACCATCGGCCACCTGGCCGAGGCGGCGTGGCATCACCCGGATCTCACGGTGTCGTACGCCTTCGTCATCGTCAAGCTGACCACGCACAGCTCCAAGGGCATCACCGAGCGTGATTTCGCACTGGCACAGAAGATCGAGGAAGTCGTACAGTGGCAACCCGGCCTGGCCGGTGGCGCGCTGGAAGGCACGCCCAACGACGACCAGCGCTTCCGCTATATCAAATACGACAAGTGAGCCGGCACCCGGACGCAGCTGGGACAGTTCCCGCGTGCAAGAGGTTGCGCTGGCGCCTCTACCCCACATCGCCATGCGGTCTGCACAGCGTGACAGCCTGTGCGGAAAGCGGAACACCTTGCCGTGACAGGCGCGCCGCGCGGACGTGCGCAGGATGTCCCCACCCGGTCTGACACACCGTCTGGACCACCTTTCCACCCGCTTGGTATGGCCTTTGCTTCAAGTGCTCCTCAAAGCCATGAGGAGACCGCCATGCCACTGATTGCAGAACCGACCGCAGCCCAGCCATCCGGCCAGTCTGGCCCGGCCAGCCCTGTGGCCCGCCCGCAATCCGGCACGCAGTCGGCTTCCCAATCGGTTTCCCATTCGGTCTCCCCAGCCCCGGTTTCCACGGTGGTATCGGCCACGGCCCGCCTGCATCTCGGTTTTCTCGATCCCGGCGCGTCGCTGGGCCGCCGTTTCGGTAGCCTCGGCCTGTCGATCGACGGCCTGTCCACCACAGTGGAACTGCTGCCAGCCAGCGAAGACCGCGTGGTTGCCAGCAACGAGGCCGCGCAGCCGGAATGCGCGCGCGTCAGCCGCCTGCTGGCCGACCTGAAACGCGCCGCCAACCTGCGCCAGGCCAGCGAGATCCGCCTGCACACCACCTTGCCGGCGCATGCTGGCTTCGGCTCGGGCACGCAACTCGCGCTGGCCGTGGGACGCGCCTTCGCCAACCAGTACCAGTTGCCATGGAGCACCGCAGACATCGCGCGCATCCTGGGCCGTGGCGGCCGTTCGGGCGTCGGCATCGCCGCCTTTGACCAGGGCGGCCTGTTGCTCGATGGCGGGCCGCAAGGCGCAGGACATGTGCCGCCACTGCTGGCGCGCTTCGATTTTCCGGAAGCCTGGCGCATCGTGCTGGTCCAGGACGTGACGCGAACCGGCCTGCACGGCGAGGCGGAAAAGACTGCCATCCGCGCCCTGCCGCCATTCCCGCAGGAACTGGCGGCACAGATGTGCCACCGGATCCTGATGCAGATCCTGCCTGCCACGGCGGAAGGCGATTTCGCGCCGTTTGCTGAGGGCGTCAACCTGCTGCAGAAGACCATCGGCGACTACTTTGCCTCGGCCCAGGGCGGCGACATGTACACCAGCCCGGCCGTGGGCCGCCTACTGCACTGGGCCGGCCAGCACGCGCTCGCCGCGACCGGCCAGAGCTCGTGGGGCCCGACCGGCTTCGCCATCCTGCCCTCGCAGAGCGAGGCCGAACGCCTGGTCCAGACGGCGCGCCATGCCGGGCTGATCGACCCTGCACTGCGCGTGCAGATCGTGCGCGGCCGCAACCGCGGCGCGCAAATCTCACGCCCGGCCTTGGCACGCGCCGCATGACAGACCACATGACCATCTGCACTACACGCGCGGACTGACCGCGCGCTCCTCCATTTTTTCTGACGGATCGAAGGACTCCAAGCCATGGCACGCCGTACCATCCTGCACATGTTCACTCCGGGCAAACAGATGAGCCCTTTCGACGTCAACATGGGTGTTGACGCCGGCTACGAAGTTGCCGTGCCGTACTGCGAGGTCGGCATGGACAATATCGTGGCCATGACCCAGGACGCCATCTTCTCGCGCGGCCCCAAGGGCGTCGCCAGCACCGGCATCTTCATCGGCGGGCGCGACGTGGTAATGGCCGCCGACATGCTGGCACAGGCGCGCGGCGCCATGGTGCCGCCGTTCGAGGTACCAGTGTTTGCCGATCCGAGTGGTTCGTACACGACCGCCGCAGCGCTGGTGGCCTCGGTGGAGCGGCAGCTGCGCAAGGCGCACAACACCGATTTCGCCGGACGCCGCGTACTCGTGCTCGGTGGCAGCGGCGCCGTGGGCCGCATTGCCGGCGCGCTGGCCTCGCAACTCGGCGCACAGGTCTGGCTGTCGAGCCGCAAGAGCCCCGAAGAAGCGGCGCGCGTGGCCGAGGAAACCAACAAGCGCTTCAGTGCGCATACAGAAGGCGTGGTGATCCGTTCGAGCGATATGCTGCAATCGGTACTGTCGGATACCGATATCGTGTTCGCCACAGCCAGCGCGGGCGTGCAGGTAGTGAGCGAGAGCGAGCGGGCCGCCGCGCGCAAGCTGCTGGTGGCCGCCGATGTCAACGCCGTGCCACCGGCCGGCATCGCCGGCGTGGGCGTGATGGACGATGGCAAGCGCATCGGCGACAGCAACGCCGTCGGCATTGGCGCCCTCGCCATCGGCAACGTCAAGTACCAGGTGCAGCATCGCCTGTTCGTGCAGATGCGCGAATCCGCCAAGCCGGTCTACCTCGGCTTCGAGGAGGCCATGGCGATGGCCCGCGCCGTCGCGGCAGAACTGGACTGATCGCATGGGTGCGCCGGAGCTCATCGTCGCCGGGCTGTCAGCCCGCATGATGACCGAATCGGCGCACGCCGCCGGCTTCGAGGTGACGGCGCTCGACCTGTTCGGCGATGCCGACACGCGCCATGCCGCGCTGGCCTGGGAACCCATCGGCGATCCGGCAACGCTGACCATCTCTCCCGGGGCCATGCTGGCGGCGCTGCAACGGCTGCGCCATCGCCTGCCGCTGGTGGGATGGGTGGCCGGTACCGGTTTCGAGGATCAGCCGGACCTGCTGGAAGCCGGTGCTGAGATCGTGCCGCTGCTTGGCAACACGCCCGACACTGTAAGGATGCTCAAGCAACCGGAACGCTTCTTCGGCCTGTTGCAGGAACTGGGCATTCCTTACCCGGAAACACGCCTGACGCCGCCGGACGATCCGCAAGGCTGGCTGTGCAAGGCCATCGGTGGCGCGGGCGCGTGGCATATCCGCCCGGCCGTGGAGGCCCGTCCCGGCATGCCCGCCTACTTCCAGCGGCAGATGCCCGGCATTCCCATGTCGGTGATCTTCCTCGCCCACCACGGCGGCATCCGTGTGCTGGGTATCAACCGCCAGTGGATCGGCCAGCGCAGCGACGTGCCCTATGTG
>DATLHT010000470.1:0-5707 GCA_035539795.1 Burkholderiaceae bacterium | reverse complement strand
CTGGAAATTCTGGCCGAGGCTGGGATACTCGGAAACGCCAACGAGCAGCGCACGCATGGTCGCGGCCTCGGTGCCGGCAGACCAAACCGCTGCAAGGGCGAGAACCAGGGACGGCAGGAGCCGATGCAGTCGCATGTGCCTCACACGCTCTCAGGTTGGAAGGGGTCGATAGGAAGAACAGGCCATGTCCGCAGGACACGGCCTGTTGCTGCGGGTCGCGCCTACGGCAGTCGATGTTGCCCGCCACCGTGGCGCCCATCACGGCATCAGTATGCGCCGCATGCCCGACGGCAGGAATACAGGTTGCCGCCGCCCGAGGAGCTGTTGAGGCAATCCATGACGCACGCGTGTGCGCCGTAGCCGCGCATTTTTTCACCCGGCTTGGCCTGGGCCTTGGCTTCTGCTTCCACGATCTCCTTTTCCAGCTTGACCGCCTCGGCCGTCAGCTTGTCGGCCTGCATCTGCGCCTTGAGGGCCTGGGCGCGCAGATCCTGCGCCTGGGTTTCCTTGGGCGACAGATCTGCGCCGATTGCGGCGAGGCTGCCGGTGCCCAGTGCACATGCTGCCAACAACATCATCAGGTACTTCTTCATTTTTCTTCTCCTTTGAATAAAAAAATCCCCCGTCGCGAATCCCGGGTGCAGTCGCCTCGCGCCTGCGCGCCATAACCGGTTGGCCGGCGGCGACGCAGTGGCTTCACCGCGAGGCTTTTCCCCAGTCCGGGAATGCGATCCGTTGCGTATTCGAATGCAAAACACGGCGGCCGGATTCCCCTCTAAAGAGGTAACCCGATGCAGTGCTTGCATCGCGAGCCAACCTGCGGTTTTCTCGACACTGCACGAGGCGTGTCTTTTCAGGCCATACGGCGCCGATGGTCCGGTCCTGTTGAGATTGGAACGCGTCATCGCTGCAAGCAGGGTTTGAATCGGAAAAGAATTTCCTGCGATTCCGGTGCGGTGACCATTAACCCAGAAAGATCTGTTGCCGCGTTACACCAGTACAAGGCGACCGAAATCTCTATTCACGGGTGCCGGCCAGGCATGACGATCCGCTGTTGCAGTGAATGGAAATTGGCTCGGCCCTCTCTCAGGAAACGACAGGAAATCACAGCATGCACTTACTGAAACTTGCCGTTGCAGGCCTGGTCTGGATGACCGGTAGTGCACTGGCGCAGGCGCCGCAGATGGTGCTGTCGCTGGGCCCGCATACGAAAGCGCCTGACGGCGCGGCGTGCGAGGCCGTGATGGCCCAGCAGGATGCGGTGACACAGCGCTTGACCGAAGCCGACGTGATCGGCTGGCATGCCGAGCATGGCCGCATGACGCTCGATCCGGCACGTTTCCCGGTGGAAGCGAGCTCACCGGGGCTGATGGATCGCTGCTTCGCGTTGGTCATCGATGGCAAGACGATCGACACGGGGTTGGCGCTGTCGGTGAATACGTCAGTGCTTACCGGCTATACGACACTGAATGTCATTACGCGGAATGGCGTGGTCGAGCTGCAGCTTACCAGCAGCAATCATGGCCGCCATATGCGTCTGGTGCACCGTGATGCCCTGAATGCCGTGCTCGCGCAACCCGCCAATCTGGCGCGCTGGCGTGCACGGGCGAAGGACGCGGGGCAGTACGCGGGGCAGTACGCGGTGATGGGTGAGGCGTGGTCGAATGCCGTACGCCGCCTGATCGACCAGAAGGCGATCCAGTCCGGCATGCCGTTTGACGACGTGGTGGCGCAACTCGGCGAACCGACGCGCAGTGCCCCAGGAGAGAACGGTGTCATGCGTTACCAGTGGTATTTCGATACACCGATGCATGTCAATCCGATGTTCACGCTTGCCGCCGAGCAAGGCAAGGTCACCGGCTATCGTCTGGAGCGGCGCTGATGATGCCGGGTGCTTCATATGTTGCACGAATGCCGCGTGCGGGAGGATCAGCACGCCAGTTGATGACATTGGCGCTGCTGGCGGGAGTCATTGCCATCTCCCCCGTCCGCGCGCAGGAAGATGAGGCACGGGGGGCGCGCAATGCCCAGCAAGCCCGTCTGGCGCTGTGGGTTACCTCGCCGGTCGGCGTCAGCAATGCCGCGCATTGCAATATGCCCGTCAGTGCGCCGAAAGGCCCGCCGGACCTGACCGAGGACGATGTGCTGGCCTGGCAGCCTGCTACCGCGACGTGGGTGATCGATGTCACCCGTCTCGACGCGCGCGTGCGCCGGCCTGCCGACCACTGCTTCGTACTCGCGCTCGATGGGCGGCGTGTGCACGGCGTCATCCTGTGGCCGCATTCGGCGCGCCTCATCCGCTTCCCGACGTTGCTGGCTGACACGCGCAATGGTGGACTGGCGTTGCGTCTCAATGCGGCGCATGGCGGGCAGGCCTTTCCGCTCGGGCAGGAGTGGCTTGATGCCATCCTGCAATCGCGTAGTGCGCCGTGACACGCATGCGCAAGTTTCCCCTTGCCTGATTTTCTTCCGGATCCTGTCATGAAACGATTATTTTTCCTGAGTGTCGTGCTGGCTGCCCCGGCCTTGGCACTTGCCGGCGTCAGCGTGCAGAACGGCAATTTCTACATCACTTATGAAGACGTGACCCATACACAGGGTGAGCCGGCATTCAGCCTGCGTCGCACCTACAATTCGCTGAGCCCGGAGCGCGGGTGGCTGGGGGTGGGTTGGGGCACGCCGTATGAAACACGGCTGGTGGTTATGCCGGATGGCACGACGGCCGTGGTTGAAAATGGCTCGGGCAGCGTCAGCTACTATCGTCCGGAAACACCCGTGGACACGGCTGCGGGCGCGATGCGTCTGGCCGAGGCTATCGCGGCACGCGACAAGCTGGCTGCCGAAGCCGTGCCGGTACTGCGCGATACGCTGGCAGGCGATGACTCGCTGCGCCTGCGCAAGGTGCGCGAGTATGGCGTACGCAGCGAGCTGTCGGTGGGCGCCGTGCTGCGTGATCCGCGTTGCCCCGAGGCGGCGGTCACGCGTACTGCCGACGGCTACCGGCGGACGACCTGCGCACGCGCGGTGGACGATTTCGATGCACAGGGGCGGCTCGTGCGGCGCGATAGCGGCGATGGTCAGCGGATCGTGCTGCACTACGACGATGCGCGTCCCACGCGCATCACCGACGCGCACGGCCGGACGCTGCATCTGGCATGGAATGCCGATGGCCTGCTCAGCACTTTGCGTAGCGATGACGGCCGCCACGCGGTCTACCGCTACAACACCGCAGGGGATCTGGTCGAGAGCATCGACGTCCACGGCTCGCCGTTACGCTATAGCTACGACGACAATCACAACCTGACCGAGATCCGCTACATCGATACCACCACCATGCAGATCGTCTATGGCGTGCCGCGGATCGGGCGGGTGGCATCCGTCACCGAACGGACGGGCGAACGGACCGAGTACACGTACACGGACGATCCTGTGAACGGTGCGATTGCCGCGGCAAGCATCCGCACGATTGATCGCGATGGCCATGCGCAGGTGCGCCATGTCGCGTTCGACCGCGTCCGTACCGATGCCGGCGGCCTGCAGATGGCGGCGGTATCGACCATGGGCGATCACGGCCGTGGCCGGCTTGATACGCGCTATGACGCCCAGGGGCGACTGGTGCACCGTGCCGACGGTCAAGGTGGCAGTGCCGACTATGTCTACCATCCACGGACCGGCAAGCTGATCATGGCCCTCGGATCGAAAACGCAACGCATCTTCCGCTATGACGACTGTGGACGCCTGATCCGGGCCGACAGCAGCGACGGTCGACAGATCGAGCTTGCCTATCACCCGGGCAGCCGGCAGATCGCACGCATGGTCGAGCGACAGGGCGAGGCGGCGCCGCGCGAACTGACATTCCGCTATAACGCTGCAGGCAAGCCGACGCAGATCCAGCTCGTGGGGACGGGGACAATCCATGTCCGTTATGACGCGCGCGGCGAGATCGAGCATGTGGAAGCGCCACGGGGCGGCACCCGCACGGCGCTGCAGGTGACGCAAGCCTTCAGCACCTTGCTGCAGGTCGTCAAGATCGCGGGTGTCGATGCACCGTTCTGAGGAGCATGCCATGTACCCATTGTCGTTGCGCATGCTGGTCTGGGTAGCGCTGATGACTGCCATGTCCGCCGCCATCGCTTCGCCGACGGACAACGAGTACCAAGCCTGTCATCGGCAGGCTGCTCGAGTCGTGGAAATGTGCCTGGACGAAACGCCGGGTGGCGACGGCACTCACTGCTGGAAGCGGGCGCAGGCCCACCAGCGAGCCTGCTATCGCGAGGTGCGGGCGGCACATGTTCCGGATCGCAGGCGCATCGAGGCCATGCGCCAGGCGGAACTGGAAGTACGCCAGCGTGCTGAGGCCGCACGCCAGCGCGCCGAGGAGGGGCGGCGATGAATTTGCGTGCGCTGTGTGCGGTACTGCTTCTGTGGACGGCCACGCCGGCCGCGGAAGCGTCGCCCTACCATGACGCGTGTGTCGCCGAAGCGCGCGAGGCCTACCGCGACTGCCGCGATGCCACGGGAGACCGGCGTGCCTGCGCGCAGGACTATCACGCCGAGCGCCATCATTGCGCCCGCATCGAGCGACGCGCCGAGCGCAATGAAATGCCGCTGCCGATGGCCGGTTGGCCCCAGGGGCGTTTCGTGCCGACACCGATTCCGCAGCGCATGCCATACATCCTGCCGGGCATGAAATAAGAGAGCACCTGCCGCGCTGACGTCAAGCGATGGCAGGTCCACGGGCTGGACCTGCATGCCAATGCGCCTTGCGATGTGGCGGGCATCGCCGATCGCTGCCTCGGTCCTCAAACAGCACGCCGCTCTTGACGGATGGTCCGCAACCAGAGGGACCGCGTCCCTGTCAGCGTGCTACGGTGGCGGCCACGGTGGCGTCATGCCGGCCGCGCGTGAAATCGAACAGCGCCGGCTGCTGCAGGATGGGGTTGCGCTGGACGGGCGTGCCCAGCCGCTTGGCGCCACGCGCCGTGCTGTCGGCTTCATCGAGACGCCCGGCGGCCACCTCGATGGCAAGGTCAGGTACGCGTCGTGTCGCGTACGTCAGCCATTCCGACAAGGTAATCTTGCCGTCCGCTGGCAGGTGATCCGCCCGGGCCTGCTCGAGGCCGTCGTTGACGAGCGCATACGACAGCAGACCTTGCTGGGTGAGTCGGCTCTCCTGTGCATTTTCCTCGGCCTGGCTGGCGGCGAGGATGCGCATGTTCTTTTCATAAGCCAACTGACCGAGGCCGCGCGCGCCCATCGGCCCTGGCTTGAAGGCCTGCCCCACGCTGGCAGCCGACTGGCATGCGTCGATGATCATGGCGAGATCCGCGGCATCCACATCGCGCAGCCAGCTGGCCAGTTCGTCGCTGGAGATCGCATGCGCCAGCAGCTCGGGTGTGTTGCGCCGATCCGCGCCGCTGCCGCTGCCTGGTCCGGTATCGGCCGGAATCAGATAGAACCGTCCATCGGTACTCACACCGTGGCCCGCGAAACTGATCAGCACCAGATCGTCGGGTGTCGCGCGTTCCAGCAGGTGGCCGTTGGCGATGTGACGTACATCGGCATGGCGTCCGGCAAGCTTGTCGAGTACCGCCTTGATATTGGCGCGGGTGGCGGCGTTGCTGGCCGGAGCCTGCTCGTCCGAGACCAGCACGACACTGTGCACGGCGGCATAGTGGTTTTGCGCACGTAGCCGGGTCGTTAGCGC
>DATLHT010000469.1:0-4130 GCA_035539795.1 Burkholderiaceae bacterium | reverse complement strand
GCGTAGATTCGGCTGGTGGCGGTCGTAATCGACGCCGGCGAGATGCATGCGCGCCAGCATCTCACCCACCTGGGCACAATGCAGCGGACCGGGCGCCAGGTCCGACGCGCCAGGCAGGCGAGTGACGATAGTGGCCGGCTTGCCCTTCAGGGTGCGCAGAATGGCCCCGTCGCGGGCTGGCATGGGCGCTGGTACGGCAATGCCGGCGGCATGCAGGTGCTGCATGAAATACAGGTAGAACGGTAACTGTTCGAACGTCAGGCGCTCGAAGATGGTCAGCACGTACTGGTGCGTGACGCCGTCGCGTTCGGTGGTCAGGAAGAAGTTGCTGTTTTCGATGCCGGAGGCGATGCCGCGGAAGTCGGTGATGCTGCCAAGGTCGTAATCCTGAAGCCAAAGTTCGATCTCGGCCTGCGAGACCGCGGTAAAGACGGCCATGCTGTATCTGCTTTTATCTGCTTGTTGGTGATTGAACGCCCCGACCCGCACAAGCGGAGGCCGCCCCTTCTCCCACAATATGGTGCGGGGCGTGCCGGCGCCGGTGTGGCCGGGGTTCAGAACTTGAGAATCGGTACCGATGGGACGCGGTTCACGGTACGGTCGCGTTGCTGCGGCACGCCTTCTTCCGGCTTGCTCATCTGGTACGACGTTCCCATGCCCGAGTGTACTTCGATATCGGTGGCGCGTCCCTTGTTGCGGTACTCGCGCACCTGCGTACCGTCGGTATCGTTGAGCACGAAACTGGGTTCGCGCGGTCGGTTCAGTTCGGTCGTCGCACGTGGCGCGAGCGGTTGCTTGTTGATGCGCTCCAGCTCCTGGGCCGACAGCGGCGAGGGGTTGGAATCGGACTGCGCGGCGGCTAACCCCGGCAGCACCAGCAGCAGGCAGGCGGACAGGCGGCGCAACTGGCGGCATGACGGGGAAAGCGACAGGGAGAAGGGCAGCGCATTCATGGCGAGGCTCCGTGCAGCGAAGCTGCAAAGTCGATGGATCCTTCTATTCTAGCAACTGCCGGACTCCACGGGTGGCGAAAGCTGCGCCTGCCACCCCCTGTTGTCACAAGTAGAACATTTCTTCCTTGGTTGGAATGGTGGTGTCCGTTTCCCGGGTCTCATAGAAGGCGTACACTGCCTCGAGCGCGTCGTGCGGATCGTCCACCACTTTCATGATGTCGAGGTCGCCGGGTGAAATCACGCCCATCGGAAGGAGGGTATGACGGAACCATTCGAGCAGGCCCTGCCAGAACGGGGTACCGACCATTACGATGGGTACGTGCCGAGACTTGCCGGTCTGCACCAGCGTTAGCACCTCGGCCAGTTCATCCAGTGTGCCGAAGCCCCCAGGCATGACGATGAAGGCATCCGAGTTCTTCACGAAGCTGACCTTGCGCGTGAAGAAATGGCGGAAGCGCATGGAGATATCCTGGTACGGATTGCCGCGCTGCTCGTGTGGCAACTCGATGTTCAGCCCGACGCTGGCCGACTTGCCGGCATGTGCACCCTTGTTGGCGGCTTCCATGATGCCCGGGCCGCCACCGGAGATGACAGCGAAGCCGGCATCCGAGAACAACCGGGCGATATCAACGGTTTTCGCGTAATAAGGGGAGTCTTCGTTGAGTCGGGCACTCCCATAGATGGATACCGCTGGGCGTACCTCCGAGAGGTACTCGGTTGCCTCGATGAACTCTGCCATAATCGTGAACATCTGCCACGAGGCGCGTGCCTTCTTGGCCGTGGCGCGGTCTTCGTCGGCGAGTGCACGCAGGCTCGGAATCATCTTCCGCGGATGCATGCGCAGGGGGGCCGCGGGATCTTCTCCACGGCGTGGGCCGGGCGCGGTATCCCCAGGGTAGTCGAGTTCCGCTCCCGCCATGGCGGTGGCAGCTGCAATGTCCGCAACCTTGTCAGCCATCTTGCCGGGGGCAGCGTGGGAAGACTGTGGTGCGTCCTGCTGGGGCGCCTGCGGTGTGTCTGTGGCGGTGTCTTTTTTCGTCTTAGTGTTCATATTCTTTCATGTCAGATAGTCCAAACATGCTCTTGCTGGTTGATGGCTCAAGCTATCTTTATCGTGCCTACCATGCATTGCCAGACCTGCGGAATCCGGAAGGATTCCCCACCGGAGCGATCTACGGCATGATCAACATGCTGCGAAAACTGCGGAATGACTATCCGGCACAGTATAGCGCCTGCGTATTCGACGCAAAGGGCAAGACCTTCCGCGATGACCTGTATCCCGAATACAAGGAGCACCGCGCACCGATGCCCGAGGATCTGGTCCGCCAGATCGAGCCGATCCACGAAGCGGTGCGCGCACTGGGATGGCCCATCCTGATGGTCGAAGGGGTGGAGGCCGACGATGTCATCGGTACGCTCACGCACCGCGCAGCGACACAGGGCATCCGCAGCGTGGTGTCGACAGGGGACAAGGATCTGGCGCAGTTGGTCAATGCCGACGTCACGCTGGTCAACACCATGAGCGGCGAGGTGCTCGATCCCGCCGGCGTGCAGACCAAGTTCGGCGTGCCGCCCGAACGCATCATCGACTATCTCTCGCTGATCGGCGACACAGTCGACAACATTCCCGGCGTGCCCAAGGTCGGCCCCAAGACGGCGCTGAAATGGCTGACCGAATACGGTACGCTCGATAACATCATTGCCAATGCTGGTGCCATCAAGGGCGTGGTTGGCGAAAACCTCCGCAATACGCTGGAGTGGCTGCCAAAGGGCCGCGAACTGATCACGGTGAAGCTCGATTGCGACCTGAGCACGGAAGTCCCGGATTTTGGCGTGCTGCGCGATCATCCGGAAGATGCCCAGGCGCTGATCGAGTTCTTTACCCGCTATGGTTTCCGCACCTGGCTGCGCGAACTGACGGGCGAAAGCCTGCCCGATGTCCGCAGTGCCAAGGCTGCCGCTGTACGCCAAGGCACTGCGGCACCAGCTGCGCAGGGCGGTCTGTTCGATGATGCTGCACCGGTTGCCGCCCCGGCACCGGCTGCACCGCCTGCCACCGTCGACTATGAAACGGTTCGCACCGAAGCCCAGCTGGAAAGCTGGATGCAGCGGCTGGCCGAGGCGGATCTGGTGAGCATCGACACAGAGACCACCTCCCTCGATCCGATGCAGGCGCAGCTCGTGGGCCTGTCGCTGGCCGTGGCGCCCGGCGTCGCCTGCTACATCCCGGTTGCGCACCGCGGACCGGACGTGGCTGCAGGCGCAACGCAGCTGACGCAGGACGTCGTGCTGGGACGCATGAAGGCCTGGCTCGAGGACGAAAGCGCGCCCAAGGTGGGGCAGCACCTGAAATACGATGCCCATATCTTCGCCAATTGCGGCGTGGCCCTGCGCGGTATTGCGCACGACACCATGCTGCAGTCGTACGTGCTGGAATCGCACCGTAACCATGGCATGGATGCGCTGGCCGAGCGCGAGCTCGGGGTCAAGACCATTACGTATGAAGAGGTCTGTGGCAAGGGTGTGAATCAGCTGTGTTTCGATCAGATCGACATTGCCCGTGCCACCGAGTATGCCGCGGAAGATGCCGATATCACGTTGCGCCTGCATCATGCACTCTATCCGCGCGTTGCCGCTGTAGCGGGTCTGAAGTATGTGTATGAGTCCATCGAGATGCCGACGTCGATCGTGCTGCAGCAGATTGAACGCAACGGCGTACTGATCGACAGCGCGCGCCTCGCCGCACAGAGTCATACGCTGGGCGAGCGTATCCTGCAGCTCGAGCAGGAGGCGCATGTGCTGGCGGGCCAGCCCTTCAACCTCAGTTCGCCCAAGCAGATTGGCGAGATCCTGTTCACGCGCATGGAACTGCCCGTTGTCAAGAAGACGGCGAGCGGCGCACCGTCGACGGACGAAGAGGTGCTGCACAAGCTGGCGGAGGACTATCCCCTGCCGAAGCTGCTGCTCGAGTATCGCGGCATGGCGAAACTCAAGGCGACTTATACCGACAAGCTGCCAAAGATGATCAATCCGCGTACCGGACGCGTGCATACGACGTATGGCCAGGCCACGGCGGTGACCGGGCGGCTGGCATCGACCGACCCGAACTTGCAGAACATTCCGGTGCGCACCGAAGAGGGCCGGCGCATCCGCGAGGCCTTTATCGCCGGGCCGGGC
>DATLHT010000468.1:0-2226 GCA_035539795.1 Burkholderiaceae bacterium | reverse complement strand
ACGTGGTGCAACGTGGCCATCCATACTGCCGTGGCCACCTCCGCCGCACTCGGCTTTCCCATCGCCCTGGCCGGCACCATCGGCTACATCTTTGCCGGCTGGGACCTGCACGGCCTGCCACCGGGCACGTTCGGCTTCCTGTATCTGCCGGCGCTGGTGATCATTTCGGTGGCGAGCGTCTGCACCGCGCCGCTGGGTGCGCGGGCTGCACACGCACTCGACGTACGGCAGTTGAAGCGGGTGTTCGCCGTGATGCTGTACGTGCTGGCGGGCTACATGCTGTTCAAGGCGCTCAGGACCTGACCCGCCGCGCAACGCGAAACTCTCGATGGATCCGGCGATCCGCCAGACTAGTTGAGGAAGGTGCGGCCGGACGTGAACATCTCGGTGACCACATCCGGCAGCACCGGCGCGCTGAAGTGGTAGCCCTGCAGCACGTCACACTGCTGCTGGCGCAGGAAGTCGGACTGGGCCTGCCCTTCCACGCCCTCGGCGCACACACGCACACCAAGGTTGTGGGCGAGCGCGATAATGGTGGTACAGATCACCGCATCGTTGGGATCGGTGGTCACATCGCTCACGAAGGCGCGGTCGATTTTGATCATGTCGATCGGTAAACGCTTCAGGTACGACAGGCTCGAATAACCCGTGCCAAAATCGTCGATCGATAGCTTGACGCCCAGCTGGCGGATAGCCATCAGGTCTTCGATCATGCGCCCCGCGTTGTCCATCAGCATCGACTCGGTGACCTCGATCTCGAGGAAGCCACTCTCGAAACCGTGCTCGCGCTTGAGCCGCAGTAGCGTCGGCAGCACCGTGCCGCGCCGGAACTGCAGCGGTGAGGCATTGACGCAGATCACGACATCATCCTCGACACCAATGTCGCGCCACGCGGCACGCTGGCGCGCCGCTTCCTCGAGTACCCAGTTGCCGATATCGACAATCAGACCGCTTTCCTCGGCCATGGGAATGAACGCAGCCGGTGGCAGCACGCCGCGTGTCGGGTGCAGCCAGCGGATCAGCGCTTCCACACCGCAGATGCGGCCGGTGACAGCGTCGATCTGCGGCTGGTAAAGCAGGCGGAACTGCTGCTCGGCCAAGGCTTCGCGGATCTCATGTTCGAGATTAAGGCGATGCGAGACGCCTACATCCATTTCTGAGCGGAAGAATTCTACCCGGTTGCCGCCACTCGACTTGGCCTGATACATGGCGATCTCGGCGTGCCGGAACAGCGTCTCGAAATCATGGCCATGCGTGGGGTATTCCGCTATGCCGATACTGGTGGTAACAAACACATCGGTATCGTCGATCAGCAGCGGGGTGTCGAACAGGTCGAGGTCGAAACCGTTCCTGGCGATCGTGGTATG
The DNA here is from genome assembly GCA_035539795.1 of Burkholderiaceae bacterium. Lineage (GTDB taxonomy): Bacteria > Pseudomonadota > Gammaproteobacteria > Burkholderiales > Burkholderiaceae > Imbroritus. The sequence goes on along the minus strand of DATLHT010000468.1, from coordinate 859 downwards.
CGAGATGATCAAGGCAAATACATCGGCCCCGAAACGCGCCACCGTATCGGCCGGCCCGACCATCTTCGTCAGGCGCTCGGCAATACGGCACAGCACCTTGTCACCCCCGACATGACCGAGGCTTTCGTTGATGACCTTGAAGCGGTCGATATTGAACAGGGCGAAATAGAAACGCTGTTGCGAGGCGGCGCTCACGCCAATGGCCTGGCTCACGCGATCCATCAGCAGGTAGCGGTTGGGCAGGCTAGTGAGCGGGTCGGTCATGGTGTGCTCGGCCACGCGCTGTCGCGCCATCTCGCGCTCGGTTACATCCTCCTGGATGCCGACATAGTGCGTGACCTTGCCTTCGGCATTGCGTACTGGCGAGAGCAGGAACTGATTGAGGAACAGCTGGCCATCCTTGCGGAAATTGCGCAGCAGCACGCGGGTCTCGCGCTGTTCGCGCAGCGCGGCACGCACCTCGTTGAGCGCCGCCTGAGCGCGTTCGGTGGAATGCAGGAAACGGCAGTTGCGACCCAGCACTTCGTCGGCGCGATAGCCGGTCATGGCTTCGAAGGCGGGGTTGACGTAGACCAGCGGAAGGTCTTCCTGCAATGCGTCGGCCACGACAATACCGCAGGCAGCGGACTGGATGACGCGACGCAGGAGACGCAGTTGCTCGTTGCTCTGACGCTGCTCGGTGGTGTCCTGGGCGGCACCGAGCACAGCCACGGCTTCACCGTCTGCGTCGCGTTCGATATCGGCGTGCAGCTGCAGCCAACGGTGTTCGCCGCCGGGGAGGATGACTTCGATCTCGACATCGGCGGGCGTACCGCGGGCAACCAGCAGCTCGAGCACTTTCCGTGCACGAGCGAAACTG
>DATLHT010000467.1:0-3202 GCA_035539795.1 Burkholderiaceae bacterium | reverse complement strand
GCGGGAACTGGGGTGGGAGGGGCCGGTGCTGCTGCTCGCAGGCTTCTTCAAGCCGGAAGACATTGCCCTGATTACGCAATACCGGCTGACCACCACGGTGCACTGCGAGGAGCAGTTGCGCATGCTCGAGCAGGCCCGTCCGGCCGGCCCGCTGTCGATCCAGCTCAAGATGAACACCGGCATGAACCGTCTCGGATTCCGCCCCGAGCAGTACCGCGCTGCTTGGGAACGCGCGCGTGCCATGCCGTGGATCGGTTCGATCGTGCACATGATGCATTTTTCGGATGCGGACGGTGAACGGGGCATCGCCCATCAGGTGCAAGCCTTCGATGCTACGGTCGCCAACCTGCCAGGCGAAGCCAGCCTGTCCAATTCCGCTGCCACACTGTGGCATCCTGCCGCGCACCGCCACTGGGTGCGCCCCGGCATCATGCTGTACGGCGCGTCGCCCACCGGCATCGCTGCGGATGTGGCGCAGTTCGACCTGCAGCCGGCCATGTCGCTCACCAGTGAGATCATCGGCGTGCAGCAGCTGGCCCCAGGTGACACCGTTGGCTACGGCTCGCGCTTTATCGCCGATACCGCGATGCGCATCGGCGTGGTGGCATGCGGCTATGCCGATGGCTACCCGCGCCATGCGCCGGGATGGGGCGATGCATTCACGCCCGTCCTCGTCGATGGCACGCGCACGCGCATGGTTGGGCGCGTATCGATGGACATGCTGGCCGTCGATCTCACCCCGTGCCCGACGGCGGGCGTCGGCACACCGGTGACGCTGTGGGGCACGGGGCTGCCGATCGACGAAGTGGCCGCAGCCAGCGGTACGATCGGCTACGAGCTGATGTGCGCTGTCGCGCAGCGCGTGCCGGTATCCGTGGCGGACGGGGACTGATCCTGCCCGCCCTCACTGTCGACTGCATGACTATCCTGCCGATTCCCGGAGCCTGAGCGCGTGGCCAAAGCGAAAACCATCTACACCTGCCCCGAATGCGGCGGCAGCACGCCCAAGTGGCAGGGCCAGTGCCCGCATTGCCAGCAGTGGAACACGCTGGTCGAGAGCGTAGCGGAGAATGCTGCCTCCGGCCATCGCTTCCAGTCGCTGGCCGCGCCGTCGCGCGTGCGGAAGCTGCCGGAAATCGAAGCCGCCGATGTGCCGCGTTTTGGCAGCGGCATCGAGGAATTCGACCGCGTACTCGGCGGCGGCCTGGTGCCAGGTGGCGTGGTGCTGATCGGCGGAGACCCCGGTATCGGCAAGTCCACGCTGTTGCTGCAGGCCATGGCCGAACTGTCGCGCGAGCGCGGGGCGCTGTACGTGAGCGGCGAGGAATCCGGTGCGCAGATTGCCTTGCGTGCCCGCCGCCTGGGCATCGACAGTCCGAACCTGTCATTGCTGGCCGAGATCCAGCTCGAAAAAATCCAGGCCACCATCGAAGCCGAGCGGCCCGACGTGGTCGTGGTCGATTCGATCCAGACCGTATATTCGGACGCGCTGACCTCCGCGCCCGGTTCCGTGGCGCAGGTGCGCGAATGCGCCGCTCAGCTGACGCGGATCGCCAAGAGCACTGGTGTGACGATGATCCTCGTCGGCCACGTTACCAAGGAAGGCGCGCTTGCCGGCCCGCGCGTACTCGAGCATATCGTCGATACGGTGCTGTACTTCGAAGGCGATACGCATTCCGCTTACCGGTTGATTCGCGCCATCAAGAACCGTTTCGGTGCAGTCAACGAGCTTGGTGTATTTGCCATGACTGAGCGCGGACTGCGCGGCGTGGCCAATCCGTCGGCGCTGTTCTTGTCGCAGCACGAGCAGACGGTGGCCGGCTCCTGCGTACTGGTGACGCAGGAAGGGACACGGCCGCTGCTGGTGGAGGTGCAGGCGCTCGTCGATGCGGCTGGCGCGCCCAATCCCCGCCGCCTGGCCGTGGGGCTCGAGCAGAACCGCATCGCCATGCTGCTGGCCGTGCTGCATCGCCATGCCGGGATTGCCTGCTTCGACCAGGACGTGTTCCTCAACGCCGTTGGCGGCGTCAAGATCACCGAACCGGCCGCCGACCTCGCCGTGCTGCTGTCGATTCATTCCTCGATGCGCAACAAGCCGCTGCCGCGCGGCCTGGTGGTCTTTGGCGAAGTCGGGCTGGCTGGCGAGATCCGGCCCAGCCCGCGTGGGCAGGATCGGCTCAAGGAAGCCGCCAAGCTGGGCTTCACCGTGGCCCTGATTCCCAAGGCCAATGCACCCAAGCAGAAGATCGATGGCCTGCAGGTGATTGCCGTCGAACGCATCGAGCACGCGATCGACCGGGCGCGCGAACTCGACTGAGGCGGCGACTGCAGCGACAGCACATGACGGATGCACCAGCTATCCGCCATGCGGGAGAATCGCTTACAGGGTTGGGAAAGTCAGTCGATCCGGATCTGCCGTTCCTTGACGAGCGCCGCGATGCGCGCGCTCTCGCGCTCCATCATGCGCTTCATGTCTTCCGGGCTATCGCCCACCATCTCCATGCCCATCGCCGCCACGCGTTCCTTCATGGACGGATCGGCCACGGCTGACCGGACGTCCTGCGAGATCTTCTGCACGATATCCTTGGGCGTGCCGGACGGCGCAACGATGCCAAACCAGCCGCGCGCCTCATAGCCCGGCACAGTGGCCGAGACCAGCGGCACATTCGGGAGCTGTGCGATCGGAGCGGGCGCTGCCACGCCCAGCGCGCGCAACTTGCCTCCCTTGACCAGCGTCAGCGCCGCTGTGATGTTGGCCACGCAGAAATCGACGGTGCCGCCAGCCAGGTCGACCAGCGCAGGCGGATCGCCCTTGTAGGCGATGGCCGTCGCCTGGATACTGGCCGCCTTCAGGAAGCCTTCGCTGGCCAGATGGCTCTGCGAGCCAATGCCGGCATGGCCGAAGGAGAGCGATTTGGGTTTGGCGCGCGCCGCGTCGACCAGATCCTTGAGCGACTTGTAGGGTGAGTTGGCTGGCACCACAATGATCATCGGCCCGGAGGCGACGGTTGCAATCGGCACGAAATCGCGGTCCGGGTTGTAGCGCGGATTGCTGTAGATATGCTGGTTGGCCGTCATCACCGCGCCCGACGGGAAGAACAGCGTGTAACCGTCCGGTGCGGCCCGTGCAGCCTCGATGGCTCCAACGGTGCCACCTGCGCCCGCACGGTTTTCCACGATGACCGATTGTCCCCACATGCCA
>DATLHT010000466.1:0-3632 GCA_035539795.1 Burkholderiaceae bacterium | reverse complement strand
ATATGGAAGGCCCAGGCGTCGAGGCAAGGACGCTGGCGCAGCTCCTCTCCGACGAGGGCGCCGTGACGATCGTCGACTTCATGTACACGCGCTGCGTCACGGTGTGCGCGGCGTTGGGCACCGCCTTCCAGCAGATGCAGTCGGCCATCGCGTCACACGAGCGCGCATCGAGCCGCTCTTCCAGGGTGCGCCTGCTGTCGATCACCTTCGATCCCGAACATGACGACCCGGGCGTGCTCGCCGCGTACGCGACGCGCCTGCAAGCCGATCCGCGCATCTGGCGCTTCGCCCGGGTGGTCGATTCCGCGAAGGCCGGGGTGGGCCCTCGCCTGCTCGATCACTATCAAGTCACGGTGATTCCGGACGGCCTCGGCGGCTTCGAACACAATGCCGCGCTGCTGGTGGTCGATCCGACCGGCCGGCTGGTTCGGGTGTTCGATTATTCGGACCTCGATACTGCGTTGGCCTTCGCCCGTGCCCTCGCCGACAGGGGAGCGGTATGAGCGCGGCACGCAAGCCGGTCGTCATTCGGTTTGCCGCCGGCGTCGCGCTGCTGGCCGTGTCGATGCTGCCGCCGCTTCGGCAAACCCTGGAGTCGAGCATGAGCCTGCACATGCTCGTGCAGTACCCGGCGCTGATGTTGGCCGGCGCACTCATGACCATGGCGCTGCCACCTGCACTGGCTCTGCGCCTGTCCACCTGGAACGCGGTGGGCATCTCGGGCCTGACGGCAACGGCCTTGATCCTCGCGGTGTTGATGATCCCCCGTGTGCTCGACCTCGCGCTGCTCGACCCGCGCGTCGAAGGCGCCAAGGTTGCCGCCCTGCTGTTTGCTGGCGCCGTGCTGTGGCCGTCGTGGCGCGCCGCGGGCCTGATGGTGCAGGCGTTCTTTCTTGGCAGCGTCGTCCCGATGACGATCGTCATCGCAACGCTGTACCAGGATTCGCCGGTGCGCCTGTGCAACGCCTATCGAATCGACGATCAACAGCAACTGGGACTCGGTCTGCTCTGGATCGCCGGCACGGTGACTGTCGGATGGTTCGTGCATGCGGGACGCCACCTGCTCCTTGCCGACGCGGGCGAATAGCGCCTCGCCCAACTTGTTGTCATTGCACAGGCGGCGAAACTTGAGCATCGTCGTGGCGTCGGGCACCGGCTCACAGCCCAGGTCAATGCCAACGAAGCGGCGCAGGCTGGCGCTGTCGTACAAGGCCTCCTCGCAGGCGAGGTCTGCCAAGTTGAAACAATACTGGATGAAGTGGATGCACAGCATGCGCTCCAGTCCAATGGGCGGGTGCCCATTACCGAACTTGGGGTAACGCGGTGAGAGTTCATCGCACAGCGCTGGTCAGGGCACCAAGGCGTCCATGGTCTTGAGAAACTCGTCGCGTCGAGTGGGCTGGCGGTGTTGTTCAAAGCCCGACTGTGCATCAGCGGCCATGGCGAGTGTCTGTTGCTTCATGGCACCACAATCTACCGGGCAATCGACGCGATGGAAACTTGTTCAGCGTAGCCTTAGATTAAAGCCCGCCTCGTTGCTACCCGGGCTAAGTGTTTTCCTGAGCGGGGTGATGAGAAACGTCGCTAAAGTGAACTGCGCCGGTTCAGGTTCGTACACATCAAGGAACAATCATGAGCAGAAAAGTCGCATACGTCACCGGGGGCAGGGGAGGCATCGGAACAGCCATTTGCCTGCGCCTGCACAAGGATGGTTTCACGGTGATCGCCGGCTGCGGTCCCACGCGGGACCACGCCAAGTGGCTGGCCGAGCAGGAAGCCGAGGGTTACTCATTCCACGCCTCGGTGGGAGACGTCGGCGACTGGGAGTCGACCGTCGAAGCCTTCACCAAGGCCAAGGCGGAGCACGGCAGCATCGACGTGCTGGTCAACAACGGCGGCATCACGCGCGATCGCATGTTCCTCAAGATGGCGCCAGAGGAATGGAGCTCGGTGATCGAGACCAACCTCAACAGCATGTTCAACGTCACCAAACAGGTGGTGGGCGACATGGTCGAGAAGGGCTGGGGCCGCATCATCAACATCAGCTCGGTCAACGGCGCCAAGGGCCAGGCAGGCCAGACCAACTATTCGGCGGCCAAGGCCGGCATGCACGGCTTCACGATGGCGCTGGCGCAAGAGCTGGCGCCCAAGGGCGTGACGGTGAACACCGTGAGCCCGGGCTACGTCGGCACCGACATGGTCAAGGCGATCCGGCAGGAAGTGCTCGACAAGATTGTGGGCGCGATTCCGGTCAAGCGCCTGGGCGAGCCGAGTGAAATCGCCTCGATCATCGCCTGGCTCGCGGGCGACGAGAGCGGCTATTCCACCGGGGCCGACTTCTCGGTCAACGGCGGCCAACACATGCACTGAGACGCTTCCGTTGCTATGTGCGGCTTATTCGCTGAGCCTGTGGCAGATCGAAGAGATGATGGCCGAGCGTGGCGTTTGCGTCGACCACGCGACGGTCCATCGCTGGGCAATGAAGATCCCGCCAGTGCAGACCGCAGTAGCCCGACGACGCAAACGCCCGGTGAGCGCAAGCTGGCGGATGGACGAGACCTACATCAAGGTCGCGGACCAGTGGAAGTATCAGTACCGAGCGGTCGACCGCGACGGTGACACCATCGACTTTCTGCTGCGGGACACGAGAGACTGCGCTGCTGTTCGTCGGTTCCTGGAGCTGGCCTCGGATTAAACGGCATACCCGAGAAGATCACTGTCAACAAGAGCGGCGCCAACACGGCGGCCATCCTGAGAGTCAACCAAGACTCCAGAGCGAACATCCCCATCCGCGTCAGAACAAGTGTCTGACCAACATCGTCGAGCAGGACCACCGGCCATCAAGCGAATCGTGCGGCCGATACTGGGGTATTCGTATTTCTCGTGCAAATTGATACGGTAGGCGAAGTAATTCCGTTTTAAATCAATAACTTAAGAAGATTCCCTTTTCACGAGCACCGTCCTTTTGGTGCAGATTGATACGGTTCGGCATCCCGGCTGGTGGCATCGTGAGCACGGCCACGAATCTTGATGTCGTTGGCGGCTGATTTGATCGAGCAGCGTGATGCTGCGTAGAAGATCTCCCTCAGCGACCGTGATCACACGGAGCGCTGTGGGAGAGTCTCTTTTTCGACCAAGAAGAAGAGACCGCTCCAGTGTGCCATGCCCTCATTGAAGACCCGAAGTTCGCAACGTTGCTGCTGCGCATTGACCATGAACTGGCTGCGCAAGCGCGCGCCGATGGATGTCGTTGCGGAGGCGCCTTGCATCGGGCCGACTATCCTCGCCTGGTCAAAATTCAATCGGCGCCAACACCAGGCTCACACCTCGGTGGCAAAGACTGCGAGTTGACGAGGATATGCCCAAACGGGCATAATTGAAGCGATGTTGAAGCAAGCCCGCAAGCCCATCAAATGGGTCAGCTCCGCCAAGCGCGATCTGGATGCCATGCCGGAGGATGTCAAAGATGTTTTTGGCCATGCCATCGACCTGGCCCAAGCCGGAGGCAAGCACCGGGATGCCAAGGCGATGACGGGTTTCGGCTCGGCCGGCGTGCTGGAGGTGGTCGAGGGCCACCAGGGCGACACCTTCCGGGCCGTTTACACGGTCAAGTTCGCCGGGTGGGTTTATGT
>DATLHT010000465.1:0-18043 GCA_035539795.1 Burkholderiaceae bacterium | reverse complement strand
GGCGTGTCGCCAGGCGTGGCTGGTGTGTATCGGTATGACAAGCACCACCTGGTGCCGTTCGGCGAGTTCATTCCCTTCGGTTTCCGCTGGTTCGTGGACATGATGCACATGCCGCTCGGCGATTTCCGCCGTGGCGGACCGGCGCAGGCGGCGCTCGATGTGCGTGGCGTCCGTGTGGCGCCAAACGTCTGCTACGAGGATCTGTTCGGCGAGGAAATCGCCCTGTCGCTGCGCCATCAGCCGCAACCGGCCAATGTGCTGGTGAACGTCACCAATCTGGCGTGGTTCGGCGACACCATCGCACTCGACCAGCACCTGCAGATCTCGCAGATGCGCGCGCTCGAGAGCGGCCGGCCAATGCTGCGCGCGACCAATACTGGCGCGACTGCGCTGGTCACGGCCGATGGCACGATCGCGGCCCGGCTGCCGCATCTCACGCGCGATGCGCTCACGGTGCAGGTGCAGGGCATGCAGGGCCTCACACCCTATGTGCGCACCGGCAACAGCGTGGCGCTCGGCGCCGCGCTGCTGGTTCTTCTCGGAGCCCTGGGCCACGCCCTGCGGAATTCCCGAGACCGTGCCAAAAACCGTTAAAATCACGGGTTAGGCCGCATCCCGGCCGCTCAGGCTGCCCGCTCCGCGTGGTAGCTGCTGAAAACATGCTCCGTCGCGCTGCCCGCGGCGGGCCACCCTGCTGCTCCAACTGTCTTATCTGGCCGACCGCGTATGCTGACTTTTCAACAGATGATTCTCACCCTCCAGTCGTACTGGGACCGGCAAGGCTGCGCCCTGCTGCAACCGATCGACCTGGAAGTCGGCGCCGGCACGTCCCATGTGCACACCTTTTTGCGCGCCATCGGCCCGGAACCATGGCGTGCGGCTTACGTGCAGCCGTCGCGCCGCCCCAAGGACGGCCGCTACGGCGAGAATCCGAACCGCATGCAGCATTACTACCAGTACCAGGTGGTGATGAAGCCTGCACCGGAAAACATCCTGGAACTGTATCTCGGCTCGCTCGAGGCCCTTGGCTTCGACTTGAAGCAGAACGACGTGCGCTTCGTCGAGGATGACTGGGAAAACCCCACGCTTGGTGCCTGGGGCCTAGGCTGGGAAGTGTGGCTGAACGGCATGGAAGTGACGCAGTTCACCTATTTCCAGCAGGTTGGCGGTATCGACTGCAAACCCGTCACCGGCGAAATCACCTATGGCATCGAGCGGCTCGCCATGTACCTGCAGAAGGTCGAGAATGTGTACGACCTGGTCTGGTCGGAGTGGGAAGAGCCGGGTCCCGACGGCCCGGTGAAGCGCCGCCTCACGTATGGCGACGTGTACCACCAGAACGAAGTCGAGCAGTCGACCTACAACTTCGAACAGAGCAACACCGACATTCTGTTCCGCCACTTTGCCGAACACGAGTCGGAAGCGCGCCGCCTGATGGGCGGCGATGCCGCGCCGGAAGACGCCGCCTCTGTCACGAAACTGGCACTGCCGGCTTACGAGCAGGTGCTGAAGGCCGCGCATACATTCAACCTGCTCGATGCGCGCGGTGCCATTTCGGTCACGGAGCGGGCCGCTTATATCGGCCGCATCCGCAACCTCTCGCGCATGGTGGCACAGGCCTACTACGAATCGCGCGAGCGGCTCGGCTTTCCGATGTGCCCCACACTGGCCGCAGCCCGCGCCGAGGCGGCTGCATGACACGCGCCACCCGCCTTTGCGCCGCCCTGGCGGCCCTGGCAGCCTGCACGACGCTGCCGGCCGCGGCCGTCGCGCCGCCGGCCAAGAACACATACGCGGTGCCTGCCGAACTGGGTAGCCTGTGCACCGACACCACGCGCCTCGAACACGCATTGTCCACCAGGCTGCAACCGCAGCCCCAGGCACTGGACCAGTGGACCAGCCTGTTGCGTACCCTGACCTGCGACCTGGCCGGCAAGCAGGATCTCGGCTGGCGGCGCGTGCCGCTGCGCAGCTATACCACCGTGGTGTCGTACCCGTTGACATGGGTCGAGTACCAGACACGCGGCGGCAAGGAACGTCGTATCGTGCGCAACTACCGCTCGCGCAGCCAGATGCCGCAGAAGCTGGAATTCTGGCTTGGCGGCCATATCGACGAAGTCCAGTACGATGCTCGCCGCCATACCTTGGCCGCGCGCTTTCCGGCCGCACGCAATCCACAGGATCCGCCAGGTACGAGCTGTACCGGTACGCGCCTGAGTTTCCGCCAGCAACAGGGCGCGTGGTTCCTGTCCGGCATCGAACCGCTGCTACGCCAGCCGTGCCGCCTTGGCTGACCTGTCGCCATGCCATCGGATCCCGTCCATCATCGCCCCAACATTTGAACGTCGTCCCCTATGTCTGACTCGCTCCTGATCGAACTGCTTACTGAAGAACTGCCGCCGAAAGCGCTGGCAAAACTGGGCGACGCTTTCGCACAGGGACTGGTCGCGGGACTGCAGTCACGCGATCTGCTCGAGCCGGGCGCGCGCCACACGCCGTTTGCCACGCCGCGCCGGCTGGCCGTGCTGATCGAGGGCGTGCGAACCGTCGCTCCCGACAAGGCGATGCGCGAAAAAGTGCTGCCGGTGAGCGTGGCGCTGGATGCCGAGGGCCAGCCCACGGCACCGCTGCAGAAAAAGCTGGCCGCGCTCGCCGCCAGCACCGGCGTCGCCGCCATCGATCCGCAGACGCTGGAGCGTGCGCAGGATGGCAAGGCCGAGGCATTGTTCCATCGCTACACGGCGCGCGGCACCACGCTGGCCGAGGGCCTGCAGGCGACGCTCGACGACACGCTCGGCAAGCTGCCGATCCCGAAGGTCATGACCTACCAGCGCCCCGATGGCGCGAGCGTCAACTTCGTGCGCCCGGCGCATCGCCTGATCGCGCTGCATGGCACGACCGTCGTGCCGGTCACCGCACTCGGCCTGCAAGCCGGAAACGTGACGCGCGGGCATCGTTTTCTGTCATCCGGTGACATCGTCGTTCCGCAGGCAACTGCCTACGCCGAGGTGTTGCGCACCGCAGGCACGGTCATTGCCAGCTACGCCGAACGGCGCGAATCCATCCGCACGGCCTTGCTCGACCAGGCCGGCGCGGACACCGTCGTCATGCCGGACAGCCTGCTCGACGAAGTGAATTCGCTGGTCGAATATCCGGTGGTGTATGCCTGCCACTTCGAGGAAGCCTTCCTGCGCGTGCCGCAGGAATGCCTGATCCTCACCATGCAGACCAACCAGAAATATTTTGCGCTAACCGATGCCGCAGGCCAGTTGCGCAACCGCTTCCTGATTGTCTCCAATATCGACACTGCCACGCCAGAAGCCATCATCGAAGGCAATGAGCGTGTGGTACGCCCGCGCTTGGCTGACGCCCAGTTCTTCTTCGAGCAAGACAAGAAGAAGCCACTGGCCGCGCGCGTGCCGCTGCTCGACAAGGTCGTGTACCACAACAAGCTCGGCAGCCAGGGCCAGCGCGTGATACGCCTGCAGCAACTGGCAACTGACATCGCCCGCATGCTCGGCGCGGATGCCACGCTGGCGGCGCGCGGTGCCGAACTGGCCAAGGCCGACCTGCTGACCGACATGGTCGGCGAGTTCCCCGAACTGCAGGGCACCATGGGCACGTACTACGCGCGCCACGACGGCGAGCCCGAAGACGTGGCGCTGGCCTGCTCGGAGCACTACCAGCCCCGTTTCGCCGGCGATGCCCTGCCAGCCACGACCACCGGCACCATCGTCGCGCTCACGGACAAGCTAGAAACCCTGGTGGGCATCTGGGGCATCGGCTTGCAGCCGACCGGTGACAAGGATCCTTTCGCACTGCGCCGCCATGCGCTGGGCGTGATCCGCATGCTGGTGGAAAAACCGCTGCCGCTGTCGGTACCCCAACTGCTGGCACGCGCCGAAGCGACATTCGACGGCATCGCGGCCTACAAATCGTCGTCCGCCGACGTCCGCGACTTCATCGACGACCGCCTGCGCGGCTACCTGAAAGACAAGGGTTACAGCACACAACAAGTGGAAGCCGTGGTCAGCCTGCAGCTCGAGACGCTCGATGATGTCGTGCAGCGTCTCGACGCGGTACAGGCCTTCTCCGCCCTGCCGGAAGCTGAAGCGCTGGCCGCTGCCAACAAGCGCATCACCAATATCCTGCGCAAGAATGAAACCGAGGTTGGGGCCATCCAGCCAGCACTGCTGCAGGAAGCGGCCGAACAGACACTGCACACTGCCGTGGAGAAAGTGCGCCCCACCGTGGAAGCGGCGCTGGCACGTGGCGATTTCAAGGCTGCGTTGCTCGAGCTGGCGCAGTTGCGCGACGCAGTCGACAGCTTCTTCAACGACGTGATGGTCATGGCCGAGGATCCGGCGCTGCGCGCCAACCGCATCGCCCTGCTGTCCTCGCTGCACGCGCTGATGAACCGCGTGGCCGACCTGTCCAAACTGGCGGGCTGACACCATGCCGCACCATATTCCCAAGCTGGTGGTGCTGGACCGCGACGGGGTCATCAACCTCGACAGCGACTACTTCGTGAAGTCGCCGGACGAGTGGATCCCGATTCCCGGCAGCCTCGAAGCCATCGCCATGCTCAACCATGCCGGCTACCGCGTGGTGGTCGCCAGCAACCAGTCGGGCATCGGCCGCGGCCTGTTCGAAATGAGCGCGCTCAATGCCATGCACCAGAAGATGCACAAGGCGCTGCTGGCGTTGGGCGGACGTGTCGATGCTGTGTTCTTCTGCCCGCATACCGCGGCCGAGGAATGCGGATGCCGCAAGCCCAAGGCCGGCATGCTGCACCAGATCGCCGAGCGCTTCGATGTCGATCTGCGCGGCGTGCCGGTCGTGGGCGATTCACTGCGCGACCTGCAGGCCGGCATCGAGGTCGGCTGCACGCCGCACCTGGTCAAGACAGGCAAGGGGCTGCGCACGATCGAGAAAGGCGGGCTGCCGCCAGGCACGCGTATCCATGATGACTTGCATGCCTTCGCCGAGACGTTCCTGGCCGAACGGGCCGCTGTCATTTCCTCCTCCACACCCGACGGGCGATCATGATTGTCTTGCGTTCCACGCTGTTCCTGCTGTACCTGATCATCGCCACCCCGCCTTATGCCATTGCCTGCATGGTGAGCTTCCCCTTCCTGGGGGCCCACAAGCGTTTCACCATGGTAGTCGGCTGGACACGCATGACGATCTATATGGCCAAGGTGCTGTGCGGCATCCGCTATACCTTCAAGCATCGCGAACGACTCGACGGGGCGCGCGACCTGCCGGTGATCCTGTTGTCGAAACATCAGTCGGCCTGGGAAACCATCTTCTTCGTGGCGACCATGCCACGCCCGCTGTGCTATGTGTTCAAGCGCGAGCTGATCTTCGTACCGTTCTTCGGCTGGACGCTTGGTCTCCTGAAGATGATCCACATCAACCGGCGCGATGGCACCAATGCCTTCCAGTCGGTGGTGCGGCAAGGGCGCGAACGGCTCGCCGACGGCTCGTGGATCATCATCTTCCCCGAAGGCACCCGTACCCGCCCCGGCGCACCAAATCCGCGCTACAAGTCAGGTGGCGCACGCCTGGCAGTGGAAACCGGTGCCTGGGTCGTGCCCATCGCCCATAACTCGGGACACGTGTGGCCGCGCAATTCCTTCCTCAAGTATCCAGGTGAGATCACCGTCTCGATCGGTGAGCCGATGGACGTTACCGGCAAGACCCCGGACGAAGTCAACACCGCCGTGCGGACCTGGATCGAAGACGAAATGCGCGTGATCGATGCGCCGCGCTATCGGAGCGCACGGACCGCACAAACCGCCAGCCAAGAGGCGAGCCGCTGACATGAAGCTGCCGCGCCTGCGCCGTGCCCGTCCGGACGCCAGCAGCGCGGAAGCGCAGCTCGAACTGCCGCTGCTCGACCCGGAGGTCGCGCCAGCTGCACCACCAGTTGCACCGGCGCCGCCCGGCACGCAGCAGCGTACACTGCGGCTCGGTGAGCGGCCGCTGCCCTATATCCTCAGGCGCTCTTCCCGCCGTACCATCGGCTTCACCATCGACGACCGTGGCCTGTCCGTCACGGCACCGCGCTGGGTGCGGATGCACGATATCGAAGCAGCCATTGCCGAAAAGCAGAAGTGGATCTTCAGCAAGCTGGCGGAATGGCAGCAGCGCGAAGCCACGCGCGTGCTGCCGGTCATGCAATGGTGCGATGGCGCGACCATGCCGTTCCTCGGCAGGCACATCACGCTGCAGCTCGATTCACCGGCTGGCATCCTGCTGTTCGATGCGGACAGCAACGTGCTGCAACTGGCCCTGCCGGCGCAGGCCACGACGCAGCAAATCCGCGACCGCGTGCAGGGCTGGCTGCAACACCAGGCCAAGCGCCTGTTCGCGGAACGCCTCGATTTCTACGGCGAACGCCTCGGCATCCGCCACCAGTCGTTTGCGCTGTCGTCGGCTGCCACGCGCTGGGGCAGTTGCACATCGGACGGCGTGATCCGCCTCAACTGGCGGCTCATGCATTTTCCGCTGGCGCTGATCGACTATGTGGTGGCGCACGAACTGGCACATCTGCGCGAGATGAACCACGGTCCGCAGTTCTGGGAAACCGTCGAATCGATCTTCCCGGAATTCCGCGAAGCCCGCGAGCGCCTGAAGAATCATCCGCCCACGCTGTTGCCAACCTTCTGACGATGTTTTTCGGCGTTGGCGAGGTCAGCAGCCACCGCCCGCCTCCTCAGCGACATTCGCCCCGACGCGTTATCATTCCGGTTCTCCCCCCGCACTTCCCGAAGGAATTCCCCATGCGATTGCTCCATACCATGCTGCGCGTCGGCGACCTGCAGCGCTCGATCGATTTCTATACCAAGATCATGGGCATGACGCTGCTGCGCACCAGCGAGAATCCCGAGTACAAGTATTCGCTGGCCTTTATCGGCTACGGTCCGGAAGCCAGCCACACCGTGCTCGAACTGACCTACAACCATGGCGTGAACAGCTATGACCTGGGCTCGGCCTATGGCCATATCGCCATCGAGGTGGACGATGCCGCGGCGGCGTGCGAGCGTATCCGCCACGCTGGCGGCAAGGTCACCCGCGAAGCCGGGCCTGTAAAAGGTGGCACCACGGTCATCGCCTTCGTGGAAGATCCGGACGGCTACAAGGTCGAACTGATCGAAGCCAAGTCCCGCTCGACCGACCAGCGTGTCTGACCTCACCCGCAAGCCTCTCGACGGTTTCGCCATCAGTGTGATGGTGATCATGTGCGCAGCCTGGGGGCTGCAGCAGGTCGCCATCAAAGTGGCGGCCCCGCAGGTCGGACCGGTCATGCAAGCTGCGCTGCGCTCGTGCATGGCCAGCGTGCTGGTCCTGCTGTTCATCCTGGTACGGCGCACGCCGCTGCTCGCACGTGACGGGACGTGGCGCCCGGGACTGCTGGCCGGGGTCCTGTTCGGCCTGGAGTTTCTCTGCATCTTCGTGGGGCTCAGCTACACCACGGCCTCGCGCATGGGGATCTTTCTGTATGTTGCCCCTGTCTTCACCGCGCTCGGCCTGCACTGGTTCGTCGCGGGCGAGCGCCTGCGGTCTGGGCAATGGGCCGGCGTGGCACTGGCCTTCGGCGGCATGCTGGTCGCGTTTGGCGACAGCTTCACGCACGCCCCTGTCGCCGGCGTGGCCTCCACCCTGCGAGGCGACCTCCTGGGCCTGCTGGCTGGCGCATTGTGGGCAGCAACCACCCTCGTCGTGCGCGCCACAAGGCTGTCGAACGCGCCACCCAGCAAGACGCTGTTGTACCAGCTCGCAGTGTCGGGCGTGCTGCTAATGGTAATGGCCGTCGTCACCGGACAGGCTGGCACCATGACGCTGACGCCACTGAGCGCCGCGAGCCTGCTGTACCAGGGCGTGATCATCGCCTTCGCCAGCTATCTGGTGTGGTTCTGGATGCTGCGGCGCTACCTCGCCTCGCGCCTGTCGGTCTTTTCCTTCCTGACGCCGCTGTTCAGCGTCACCTTCGGCGTCCTGCTGCTGCACGAGACCGTCAGCATGCAGTTCATTGCCGGTGCGCTGCTGATTCTCGCCGGCATCATGCTGGTCAACCGGCGCCGCTGAAAACACGTCTGCCCCCCGGCCAGCGGGGGCCTTCCTCCGTTTCACTTCTTTACTTTCGGCCTGCGCGGAGGGCGTATCATGCCGACAAACATCACTGCTCCCCTCACTGAATTTCTCAACGCCAGAATTTCGGAGTTGCCATGGGGAATACCTATTTCAAGGGTGCCATCACCAGTCCCGGAAGCATGCCTTCTGTCGACACCACATCTCACAGTAGCGGGGACGCCGTTCGGGAAACCCCTTCAACCCTCGTCGCCTTGTTCAGAGAGCACCCGAAAATCGGCGCACATATTCTGGGTTTTCTTTCCCAGAAAGAGCTCGACGATTTTTCGCAGGTGAGCAGAAAGCTCAATGAGCTGTCTTTAGTCGAGCGTTATCAGAGAGCCCGCAAAATCAACGTGAACGGCACGCAAGTTGACACGTGCCGCGCGGATATCATCGACGGCCGGCGGCTGCAACAGGCGCACCAACTTCCTGACTTCAACTTCTTCGGCTGCACGGAACGCAGGTCTTTCCTGAAAAGGAAGACACCGACGATCACCAGGGAACAGATCTTCGATGCGCGTGATCCCGAGAAACCCGCCGACCTCGCGTACCTGCATCATTACGCACGCGCCCTGAAATTTTACCGACCCGAGCGAACGCCGGCCTTTGCGGAAAACAGGGTCCTGGATTTCGTCGATGCCTGGATGGACAGCATCACCCCATACCTGAATGGGGAACAGAATGAACTGGACGACGCGCAGTGCACCGCCGCCGCCGATCTCTGCGCGTTCATTGCCAGCCAGGGGTATTCGAGCGCGCTGGACCGCATCTTTTCGGGCCGCACCCCCGAGGTGGAAAAGAAGCTGATCAGACTGCTATGGAAGCATTCGATGAGCGAGCGCGTGGGATATTCAGCGCATCTACCGCTCTATGGTCCCACGGCCCTGTATCAGGATCTGGCGGCCACTGCCGTCGGCATGCCGTTCGGCGTGACGCTCTACAAATTCACCGACACGCTCGAGCGTCCACACGGCCAGCCACCGTTCTTCCACACCAGGAATATCGGATTCATCGAGGCTTTCCTGGACAGGATGAAGCTGATCCGCAAGGACAATCTCACCAGCCTCCGCAGCCTGTACAAATACACATGCAGGCTGCACGATCCGAAGTTCAGGCCGCACCAGAAACGGGTCATCCAGTACCTGGCCACTCGCTGCATTCTGGCGGACAAGGCGGATCTGCAGAATCCGCTGCCGGCAGCACATGAGATCTGGACCATGTCAGACAAGGAACGCACTCCGCTACTGCGCGCGCACCTGAAGCGTATCAAGGCCCCCGGCGAGCGGTATAACATCGATCACGAGCGGCACGCGGCCTATAACGATGGCCCTGGTATCAGTGTGACGTATGCGCGGCAACCTCCTGCCACATTGCTCGATGGTTTCAGGGATTTCGTCGTCGATATTCAAGATCATTCGAAATGATTATGCGCATGCCGAGGGCGGGCTACCGGGGCGTCCTGCACGGCCGCGTGAACCGTAGGCAGCGGCTCCTGCGATGCTCAAGCCGCGCTTGCGAGCGCCCGCGCCAATGCCACGTACTCCGCCACCGGCACCTCCTCGGCGCGGCGGCCGAGATCGAAGTCGAGCGCATCGAAGTCGAGGCGTTCGCGATACGGGGAGAGCGTATTGCGCAACACCTTGCGCCGCTGCGAGAACGCCGCATGGACGATCTCGCCCAGCACCTGCATGTCGCACGGCAGATAGGGCGAGCCGCGACCCGTGGCGGTCGGCGTGGTCGGCCACGGGATCATGCGCACGATCGCCGAATCGACCTTGGGCGGGGGATTGAACGAGGCTGGCGGCACATCGAGCACCATTTCCATGTAGTAGCGCACTTGCAGCATCACGGAGAGCCGCCCGAAGGCCTTGGAGCCGGGTTCGGCCACCATGCGTTCGACCACTTCCTTCTGCAGCATGAAATGCTGGTCATGCACCACGTCTGCAAAATCCGCGAGATGGAACAGTAGCGGGCTGGAGATGTTGTACGGCAGGTTGCCGACGATGCGCAGCGGCCGACCGGCTTCCTTGAGCGTACCGAAATCGAAGTCCAGCGCATCGCCTGCATGGATCTGCAGACGCGCGCCATGACGGGACTGCAAGCGCGCCACGAGATCGCGGTCGAGCTCGACTACATGCATGGCGGGAATACGCTCGAGCAGCGGTACCGTCAACGCGCCGAGGCCGGGGCCGATCTCGACGAGCACATCGTCGCGCTGCGGATCGATGAGATTGACGATGGACGTGATGATGCCTTCGTCCACCAGAAAATTCTGGCCGAAGCGCTTGCGGGCAACATGCCCCTGGTGTGTTGATGCTCGCATGAAAGGTAAAGCCGCAGAAGAAACCGCAAAACCGGGACGCCGCAATCAGGCCGACACCGGATGAAAAACAGGATGGCTACACGGGAGAAGCCAACGGCTCGCCACCCGGCTACCGCATGATACTCCCGCCGTGGGACGCGCCAGCCGTGGAGCCGCTTGCCCCGTCCGTACCACTAGCCCCCGCCGGACCACGCGCCGCCAGTTCGCAGTGCGCCATATCGACGGCAGCCTGCAGGGCCGCACGCATGCTGCCGTATTCAGCGCGCCCCGTGCCGGCGAGATCGAGCGCGGTACCGTGATCAACCGAGGTGCGGATCAGCGGCAAGCCAAGCGTGACGTTGATGCCCTGGCCAAATGTGCCGTATTTGAGCGGCGCGAGACCCTGATCGTGGTACATCGCCAGCACGCAGTCGGCATCCTGCAGATAGCGCGGCTGGAACAGTGTATCGGCCGGATAGGGGCCGCGTACGTCGAGGCCTTCGGCGGCGGCCTGCTGCAGGGCTGGGATGATGACATCAATCTCCTCGCGCCCGAGGTGTCCCTGCTCACCCGCGTGCGGGTTGAGTCCGGTGACAAGGATGCGCGGGCTGGGAAGCCCAAAGCGGTGGCGCAGGTCACGGGTAATGATATGCAGCGTTTCGACGAGCAGCGGCATGGTGATGGCATCGGCCACGGCGCGCAGCGGCAGGTGCGTGGTCGCCAGCGCCACGCGCAGCATGGCATTGGCATGGGCGGGCTGGGGCCCGGCCAGCATCATCACCACATGCGGCGTACCGGTTCGTTCGGCCAGATATTCGGTGTGGCCGGTGAAGGCAATGCCGGTATCGGCGATCACACTCTTCTGCAGCGGGGCGGTGACCATGCCGTGATAACGGCCATGCTGGCAGCCGCCGATGGCTTCGTCGAGCAGCGCCAACACATAGGCCCCGTTCTGCATATCGAGTCGGCCAGGAATGCAGGGGACGCCCAGCGGTACATGCGCGATCGTTGCGCACCCGCTGTCCAGCACGCGCTGCCATGCGGGCGCGATGCCGAGCATGGCCGCCCGTTCAGCCAGCAAGGTACGGTCGCCGATAACGGTGTATTCGCAGGCGCCGTGCGCACGCTCCAGCGCCTCCGCTTCCGCCACCAATGCCTGTATCGTGATATCAGGGCCGATACCGGCGGGTTCGCCAGTGGTAACGGCCAGACGCAGCGGAGTGGCAGTGGCAGCAGCGGCGACCATGATCACTGCTGCCGGTTGACCCGGTACTCCACATAGGCGTTACCGCGCAGTTGACGCAGCCAGTCTTCCTGTGCCGTGCGCAACTTGTTATTGCGGATCGCGGCACGCGCAAAATCACGCTGCTTCTCGGGCGACAGTTCGCCCTCGCGGCGCTCCAGCACCTGGATCAGGTGCACGCCGAACTGAGTGACGACTGGTTCCGAAACTTCGCCCGGGCGCAGTTTTTCCATTGCCTGCTCAAAGGCGGGCACCAGCTCGCCCGGCGAGACCCAGCCGAGATCGCCGCCAGCCTGGGCAGAGCCATCCTGCGAGAACTGGCGTGCGGCGGCAGCAAAGTCTCCACCGCCAATGGTGATGCGGTCACGCACCGTACCTAGCTGGCGGCGCGCCTCGGCTTCCGGCATGTTCGGGCCGGTACGGATGAGGATATGGCGGGCATGCGTCTGCGGCACCTTGATGCCGGCCAGATCGCCGGAACCGGTACGCTTGGCGATCAGCTTCACGACATGGAAACCAGCCGAAGTTTCGAGAATCTTGTCACTCACCTGGCCCGGTGCCAGATCCAGCGCAGCGTTGGCGAAGACCGCTGGCAGGCGGCCGGCTTGCCGGAACCCGAGCGCCCCACCCTGAGCGGCTTCCGGCGCGTCGGATTGGGCCGCCAGCTGCGCAAAGTCGGTGCCGGCCTTGGCCTGCCGCAGCAGGCCCTCGGCCTTGGCGCGCGCTTCAGCCTTCTGTGCATCCGAAGCATTCTCGGGGACACGCACAAGCAGATGCGCTACGTTGTACTCCTCAGGGCCGGTCGCCTGCGAACCGCGGCGTTCCGCCAGGAAGTTGTCGATCTCGCCATCATAGACCTGCACCTGTCCTTCGATCTCACGATCGCGGAAGCGGCTGACCTGGATTTCGCGGCGCAGCTCCTCGCGGTACTTGTCGAAGGGCATACCCGAGGCCTGGATCTGGCGGCGCATCTCGTCGACACTCACCGAATTCTGCTGGGCGATCTGCGCAATCATGCGGTCGAGTTCCTGGTCATTCACGCGGATACCACCTTCCTGCGCGGCCTGCTGCTGCACCCGCTCCAGGATCAGGCTCTCGAGCGCGTTGCCGAGCAGGTCGGGACGGGCTGGCACCGGTCGGCCGCTGGAGCGCATCTGCTGTTCGATGAGCGCGGCGCGGTCGAACATTTCCTTGCGGGTGACGACACTGGTGTTGACCACGGCGGCCACTTCATCGACCAGCTGCGAGCGTTCGCTGCCGGGCGCTGCCGGCGGCGGCACCTGGCCGAGAAAGCCGGGCCGCGGCGCGCTGCCGCCGCCAAACAGGCTGCCCGTGGCGGCCACCGAACCTGCTGGCGCTGTAGCCGGCGCCTTGGTGCCGGACCGTGCTGCCGGCTTGCGCTCGGCAGCAACGGCGCCGGTCACTAGGCCACAAGCACACAGCAGACTGATCAGGGTCGAAAGCGCGGTCGATTGTGATTTCATAGACATCCGTTGCGTAGCGGTTACTTGAAGACGGTCTCAAAAACGAAGCATAGCGGTTCTGGCTGCACCCATGGTCACGGAATGTACCGGCGGGAGAGCAAGATCATGTAACAACGCCAGCATCATTGTGAAACCGTCTCTTACTCGTATTGGTCCAGGATAGAAGGTGTGACCTGTCTGGCGGGGACCGGCTGATAACCGGGCACGTTCAACTTGATCACGTCGATCGGATTATTGCCGATCTTGGAGAATCCCTTGAATTCGATCTGCGCGAAGATCTGCGAAGTCGAACTGCCAGCAGTGTTGCGATAGCGCTGGTAGGCCAGGCGGCCGACCCAGCAATCCGCATCGTACTCGAATCCGGCCAGCGTGTCGGTCATGGTGCGCTCGTTCATGTCGTAGTTGACACGGCCGATGCCATACAGCCGCTGTGTGATCGGCCACTGTCCGGACAGCTCGAACTGCTCCAGGGCATTGTTGTCGAGCACGGTGGTGCCACGGCGATAGCGATAGCCGACGTTCACCACCTGGCGCGGACCGGGCTTCCATGCCAGCGCGATATTGGAACGGATCACCCGTTCAATCTCGCGGTTGTACTGGATGCCAGTATCGAAATAGTAATTGCGGAACAACTGGACCGTAGCGCCGAGCAGCAGGTCGGAGTACTTCTGGTCGGACGGGACGGTGGTGCCGGCAATCGACACCCGCTGGCCGTTCAGGTCCACACGTTGGGCGATGGTGCCGCGGAAACGCTCGATGCCGGTCTCGGCCTCGATCAGCCGGGTGGTCACGCCAACCGTCACCTTGTTGTTGTCGGCGATGCGGTCATAACCGGTGAAGGGGTTCTCGCTGAAGATCTGCCCCATGCCGAAATCCGACTCGGCCGTATCGAACAGCGGAATCTGCGATTGCTCGCGGAACGGCGTGTAGACGTAGAACAGGCGCGGCTCGAGGGTCTGGATGAAGTTCCGCCCGAACAGCCGGGACACACCCGGCGCGTCGCGCTCGAAGGTCATGCCCGAGTCGATGCTGAAGGTCGGCACGGTGCGTGTGATGTCGCGCGGCGCACCAACCGGCATATGGTCCAGCCGGTAGCTCGCGGCATTGAAGCTTGCCTTCGGCGTGATGAACCAGCCGGCCCGCACGATCGGATAGCTGATGGACGGCTGAATGAACATGCGCTCGCCTTCCGGGCTGCGCAGCAGGTTCAGGTCGAGCGGCTTGGTAAAGCGCGTGTAATCGCTTTCCACCGAGATGTCGAAACCGCCGAGGTTGTACTTGGTGTAGCGGACATTCAGCTGCGGTTCGCGCTCATACGAGGGCAAGCTGGGCGGCAACACCTGGAATTTCTGCACACGTGCGAGGATGGCCCAGTCGTCTCCAATCGTATAGTTGACGCCACCTTCCTGCACGTACTGCCGTTGCGACGCCATGCTGAGCGTCCGGCCCATGTCGTCCGGATAACGCGCGTCGGACACCCGGTTCAGGTTCACATAGGCCTGCATGCCCGGCAGCAGGTTGTGCTGGTGCTGGATCGAGTAGGACCAGCGGTCGCGGTCCAGTTGCCGGTCGTTGGGCAGGAACTCGCCACGCCACTGGCCTGAATAGTCATTGCCGAGATAACGGAATTCGGCACCGAGTTGAGCCCCACGCCGCGACATCAGGCGAGGATAAAGCGTGAGGTCGCGATTCGGCGCGAGATTGAAGTAGTACGGGACCGTCAGGTCCAGGCCATTGCGCGAGCCGAAGCCGAACACCGGCGCCAGTACGCCGCTGCGGCGCTCGTCCGACAGCGGAAATGTAAACACCGGCGCGGCCAGGATCGGTACGCCGAAGAAATGCAGCGAACCGTTGTAGCCCGTGCCGACCTGCCGGCCGGTATCGAAATCGAGCCGGCTGGCACGGAAGTACCAGTCGGCATTGTCAGGCGTGCAGGTCGTGTAGGTGGCGTTCTGGACGCTGGCGTGGTCAGCATCGATGAAATCGATGCGGTCGGCCCGGCCTGAACCGCCGGTCTGCTGGAAATAGTAGTTCGGCGTCTGCATCGTGCCTTCGCTGGCATCGACACGATATCGCGCCTGCGGCCCCACGAACAGTGCGCCGTCGCGCGACAGGCGGACATTGCCATGCGCCGTCGCCTCGTCGCGGTCCTGGTTGTAGATCAGCCGGTCGCCCTTGACGACGGATCCGCCGCGCCGCACTTCGCCATGGCCTTCGAGCTGGATTTCCTGCTCGCCGATGCCGGTCATCTTGTCCGCGGAAACGAAGGTCGGCTGGCTGTCGTCGTTACGCGAGCCCTGCGGCTCGGCAAGCCGCGGCACGAGGCCGCCGGCATCGACAGCAGGCAGGGCCGGCGTCGTCTTGCGCGGCTGGTCCTGGTCTGTCGGAAAGGGGGCCAGCGTGGATGCAGTCTGCGCCAGCAACGGCATGGACAGCCCGGCCATCGCCAGCAGGAGGGGACGCAGCCGCAACGCGAGCGGAACGTGGCCGGGCGTGCCGAAGGTGCCGAACAATCGGGCGGAGCGGCGCGGCGGGATTTTCCGGGTACGGTTGAGTACTGTCATCGATCAAGTCTGGTTAATCCTGGTTCCGCAAGGCTGCTATGCCTGGTTCCTCAAGCGCGCCATGCCGAATTCCGCAAGTTTGCCGTACTGGGTGCCAAAGCGCGCAGCACCCATGCCGCCTGGCGCAGCGACCGCCTTGGCCATCCGATCGCTACCGGCCACCGGAAACCGGCACGGGCAGACGCCGGACCGGCTGCGAAGCCGGGGTATTGGTCGGGTATTATACGGGCATCAAACCCGAGTCCCACCGCATGCAAGAACAGTTACACGATCCGCGCCTGGCCCAGTTGCGTTCCTGGCTGCAGTCCCTCGGCCCACAATGGCCGGTGGCGCTTTCCTCACTTGCACCAGCATCCAGCGATGCCAGTTTCCGCCGCTACTTCCGCGTGACCAGCACGCATCCCGATCACCCGACGCTGATCGTCATGGATGCGCCACCGACCCATGAGGATTGCCGGCCTTTCGTGCATGTGGCCCGATTGTTCGGCGCGGCCGGGGCCACCGTACCCACGGTGCTGGCCGAGGACCTGGCGCAGGGCTTCTTGCTGCTCGCCGATCTCGGCAATACCACCTACCTGTCGGTGCTCGACGCGAACAACGCTGATGCGCTCTATGCCGATGCTACCGACACGCTGGTGCGCATCCAGCTGGCCACGCAGGCCGACACCCTGCCGCCGCTCCTGCCACCTTACGACCGTGCGCTGCTGCAGCGCGAGCTCGATCTGTTTCCCGACTGGTACGTGGGCAAGCATCTCGGCGTGACGCTCGATGATACGCAGCGGGCCACCCTGGCCAGCGTCAACGAAGCGCTGATCCGCAACAACCTGGCGCAGCCGCAGGTGTATGTGCACCGCGACTACCATTCGCGCAATCTGATGCGCACCGAGACCGGCAATCCCGGCGTGCTCGATTTCCAGGATGCGGTGATTGGTCCCGCGACCTACGATGCCGTCTCGTTGTGGCGCGACGCCTATATCAGTTGGGATGAAGAGCGCCAGATCGACTGGGTGGTGCGCTACTGGGAAAAGGCGCGCAAGGCCGGCCTGCCACTTACGGCAGATTTCGGCGACTTCTACCGTGACTTCGAATGGATGGGCCTGCAGCGCCACCTGAAGGTGCTCGGCATCTTCGCGCGCCTGTCGCACCGCGATGGCAAGCATGGCTATCTCGACAACATGCCGCTGGTGATGCGTTACACGCGCGCCGTGGCGGAGCGCTACACGGAGCTGCGCGGACTGGCGCGCCTGCTCGATGCCCTGGAAGGCCGTGCACAGGCCGTCGGCTATACCTTCTGAACATGGACGCGCCTGACCAGCGGCACTCTGCATGGACCGCCTGGTGGGCCGGGGTACGCGCCCTGACGCCGATGATGCTCGGCGTGCTGCCGTTCGGGCTGATCTTCGGCGT
This sequence comes from Burkholderiaceae bacterium, assembly GCA_035539795.1. GTDB lineage: Bacteria > Pseudomonadota > Gammaproteobacteria > Burkholderiales > Burkholderiaceae > Imbroritus. The sequence goes on along the minus strand of DATLHT010000465.1, from coordinate 904 downwards.
GCTGGCCGTCAACGCCGGCATGCCCGGCTGGCTGGCCGCGCTGATGAGCGTCATCGTCTTCGGCGGCGCGTCGCAAATGATCCTCACGCAGCTGTGGGCGGCCGGCACGCCGGCCCTGCTGATGGTCGCGACGGTTGCCATGGTCAATCTGCGCCATGCCCTGTATTCGGCCGCCATCGCGCCCACGCTCGCGCACCTGCCGCGCCGCTGGAAGCTGCTGCTGGCCTATCTGCTGACCGACGAGGCCTTCGCCGCGATGGCGCGCCGGCTCGAAGACCGCAGCCCGGCACGCCACTGGTTTTTTCTCGGCGCGGGATTGACGCTGTGGTTCGGCTGGCAGGTATCGACGGTCCTGGGCGTGGTCATCGGCAAGCAGGTGCCGATGGACTGGCCGCTCGACTTTTTTCTGCCATTGACCTTCATCGCCATCATTGTGCCGGCGCTGCACACGCGCGCGCATCTTGCCGCCGCGCTCGTCAGCGGCACGGCGGCAGTGGTCTTCGCCACGATGCCATACAAGCTCGGCCTGATGCTGGCCGCCTGCCTCGGCATCGCCGTCGGCAGCCTGTTGCGGCGCGCCTCGGCTACGCCGGTGGAGCCGCGGACATGAACACGACGATGAACGCGAACCTGAACGATATGCTGATCCTGCTTGGCGTCTTCCTCATGGCCGGTGCCGCCACCTACCTGACGCGCCTGTCGTTCATCGCACTGGAAGGCAAGCTGCACCTGCCCGCATGGTTCCGCTACGCGCTGCAGTTCGTGCCGGCTGCCATCCTCACCGCGCTGATCGCACCCGACCTCCTGCTGCGCGACGGCGCCCTGGCCCTTGGCCCCGACAACCACCGGTTGCTCGCGGCCATCGTCGCCGTGGTCGTGGCGGCATGGTCACGCAGCGTCGGAC
>DATLHT010000464.1:0-32128 GCA_035539795.1 Burkholderiaceae bacterium | reverse complement strand
GGGGCTGATCGACGAGGCATCCTGAATCTCTGAACCATCGGATAGCACCTTGACGCGCGCCGCGTCCTGGCCACGGATGATCGGCCGGCTGGCACCGCCACCAAAATGGGTGGCTGTGATGCCACGCTAGGCGAGACCCTGTCCGCAGAGCCTGGCATCACAGCCACCCATTTTGGTGGCGGTGCCAGCCGGCCGATCATCCGTGGCCAGGACGCGGCGCGCGTCAAGGTGCTATCCGATGGTTCAGAGATTCAGGATGCCTCGTCGATCAGCCCCGATCACGCGGTCGGGCTGGAGCCGATGCTGGCCGAACGGATCGAAGTCCTGCGCGGGCCTTCGGCCCTGCTGTACGGCGGCGGTGCGGTGGGCGGCGTGGTGAACGTGCTGGATCGCAAGATCCCGACTGCCGTGCCGGAGAATGGGGTGGAAGGCGAAGTCGAGCTGCGCGGCAATACTGGCGCCAATGAAGGGGCCGGGGCGTTCGGCCTGACAGCGGGGATGGGACGCTTCGCGATTCGGGCGGAAGGACTCAAGCGGGACAGCGGCGACTATGAGGTGGGGCGTGGCTGGTCGGGTGGCAAGCGCGTGGATGGTTCCTACAACAAGACGGAGACTGCGAGCCTGGGTATGTCCTATATCGGCGACAGCGGTTTCGTGGGCGTGTCCTACACGCGGCAGCGCAACCGCTACGGCCTTGCTGGCCACGATCACAGCTACGAAGGCTGCCATCCGCATGGCGCTAGCCTGCATTGTCCCGGCAGCGATGAAGACCATGAGCATGACCATGCAGATGATCATGACGACCACGATCACGACCATGGTTCCGCGCACGGCGTACCGTATGTCCGCATGCAGAGCGACCGCTGGGATGTGCGCGGCGAGACCCGCAATCCGTTTGCCGGTATCGCGAAAATCCGCTTTCGCGCAGGGCTGACGGATTACAAGCATGACGAGATCGAGGACGATGTAATCAGCACGACATTCCGTAACAAGTCGCACGACGCCCGCGTCGAATTGGAACATACTCCCATCGGTAATCTGCGGGGCGTGTTTGGCGCGCAGACCTCGCGCCGCGATTTCAGCGCCATTGGCGAGGAAGCCTATGTGCTGCCGACAGTGACCAAGAATCACGGCGTGTTCGTACTGGAGGAATACCGCATGGGCGACTGGCGCTTCGAGGCCGGCCTGCGCCATGAATGGCAGACCGTGACCAGCGAATCGAGCCAGCCCGATGCCAGCCATCGGGGTACTTCGGCATCTGTAGGCGTGGTGTGGAGCTTTGCGCCGCAGTATTCGCTCGGCATGTCGCTGTCCCGCTCGCAGCGCCTGCCGACGGCCGAAGAGCTTTACGCCAACGGGCTGCATCTGGCCACCACGACCTACGAGCGCGGCAATGCCAACCTCAAGCGCGAGACCGCCAGGAATATCGACATTACGCTGCGCAAGCATGCCGGCCCCACGACATTCGCCCTCAGTGCCTTCCACAACCAGATTGGCGACTACATCTACGGCCGCACCACCGCGACCTCGGATCGCCTGCAGCTGATCGACTATGTGCAGCAGGATGCGACCTTCACAGGTGTGGAGGGGCAGGTGCGGCACCAACTGACCCCAGTGCTTGGCGTGACCCTGTTCGGCGACTACGTGCGCGCGAGGCTGGACGATGCCAGCGGTAACCGCAACCTGCCGCGGATCGCGCCGCACCGCTATGGCCTGCGTGTCGATGCCAAATGGCAGGCCTGGAGCGGGCAGGTCGAGTGGATCCAGGTGGGTCGTCAGTCGAAGGTCGCGGATTTCGAAACCGAGACGGCCGGCTACGGCATGCTGAATGTTGGCGTTGGCTACAACGGCACGTTCCAGTCGAGCGGCTATCAGGTCTACCTGCGTGCCAACAATCTCACGGACAAGCTAGCCTACCGCCATACGTCATTCATCAAGAATGCCGCACCACTCATGGGGCGCAATATCGTCCTCGGCATGCGCGTAATGTTCTGAGCTGAGTGTCATGCGTGACGCAGTGTCTGCCACGCGGCAGGCACCACACGTCCGGAGGGGAGAGGTCGTAACTTACCCGCTGAAAGGAGGGGGCGGCCGCGTATTGTGCGTGCTTGCGGTGGGGAATACGACCTGTCCAAAGGTGGATCGGCTATGATGGAACACTCCCCTGATGACACAACCCCATGCCTGCCAAATATCTCCCCCTGATTGCCGAATACGAAAAACGGATCGCTGCGGAGATTGCTGCCGGCCATCGTTGGGAAGCTGTACATCTGCTCGACCGGCTCGGCGAACTGCGACGGATGGAAGATTTTCCTCTGGCAGCCGAACCGGCCTTGCAAAAGGTACTGGAAGAGTATCGCGCCAGGTTGCTGGCCTGCGGTTGATAGAGTTGTATCGCCAACCTGCCTCAGCCCTGTTGCCGGTTCTCAGGCAGACGACGTCGAAAACAGGTTGATGATCAGTACCCCCGACAGGATCAATGCCATCCCCAGCAGCGCAGGCGTATCCAGCGACTGCTTGAAGAGCAGCCAGCCGATCGTGGAGATCAGCAGGATGCCGACTCCCGACCAGATCGCATAGGCGATGCCCACCGGAATGGCCTTGAGCGCCAGCGACAGGAAGAAAAACGCAATCGCGTAGCCGACAATCGTGGCGACCGACGGCAGCAGGCGCGTGAAACCCTCGCTCGATTTGAGACAGGATGTCGCAATGACTTCCGCAACGATGGCGATGACCAGGAACAACCAGACCTTCATGCAGATATCCTCGTCAATTGGGGCGGGCGGCCATGGTGGCGCTGCATGTCACCGGCGCGGCAAGGCGTGACCGCTAGCACTTCCTGAGGACACAGCGTAGCGTGCCGTGCCGCATGCCGGTATTGGCTTGTGGCACTACCTCCTTGGTGGCATGTCGCGGTCGGGCATGACCCGGTTTGCGCACGCCGGCCAGTGGTCGCGGTGTACCATGCCGGCATGTGCGATTCGACCGAAGTGTCCGCCGGCCTGAGTCCGACGCAGCGGTATGCGCTGGCTTATCTTGCCGGGCAGTGCGAGGGCCCTGTGCTGGACCCGCGGCTGCGCGTGACCATTAACTTCCATCCCGACCGTCTCCATCAGGATGCCCCCATCCTGCACTGGCTGGCGCACGATGCGCGCTATCGCTCACAGTTCGAGACCGGTACCAGCAACGGCGGCCTCACCGCGCACGCGGGCGGCGCGCGCTGGCAGTGGGAAAGCCGTATCTTCGGCGGGGCTTACGATAACGCACCGCCACACGAGCGACCCAAGTATGGTGCCCTCGATCACCGACGCACCGGGGCAGGCGGTTCACCGCGTTTCGGATCCGCGCATTTGCGGCTGTCAGCATCTGTCGTGCACCGTTCCACGTTCTGTTTTCCCGACAGTGTGTTCGAGCCGACCTGTTTCGGCGTCGCCGGAGGCTGTGCCCTGCTCGATGTCGCTGCGCGGGACCGGCGCGACCGCCTCGATCACTATGTCGAAGCCCATGTGCATGGCACGCTGCGCATCCCGGACGACATCGAGGCGCTGGTGCTCGATCCGTGCTATCGCGGCACCACCATTGAAACACTGGCGGCCCGGCTGGGCTGTGCCGTGGAATGGCACGCCGGCTTCGCCCTTGAGGCCGCTGCATGGCATCACCTGGGCGCATACCGTGGCGAACATATTGCCGCACTGGGAAGGGTGCTGGCCGATGGTGGCCTCCTGACACCATTGCAGATCGGCGCGGCAGCGCGTACGGGTCGGTACGATCCGCAGCATCTGAAGCAGGTATGGCACTGTCTGGCGCGCTACGGCGACCGTTCCTGGCCAGCCGGGGACCGGGCGGGCAGCGCCGAATAATCAGACTGAAAGCAGGCTGAGATTTCAGCGCATGCCGGCTAGCCCGCGCAACAGCGCCGGCACGTGCGCGCGGCTGGTGGCCTGGACCTGCGCCAACAGGTCGAAGTCGGCACGCGGCACGCGGTAAGTCTGGCAGATTTCCTGCTGCATGCGCACCCATAGGTGACTTGCCATTTCGGCATCGGCCAGCGCGCGGTGGGCGCGGCCCGCTTGCGGCAGGTTCAGCAGCCGAATCAGGGTACCCAGCTTATGGTCCGTGGCATGTGGAAAGAGCCGGCGGGAAACCAGCAAGGTACAGGCAAAGCGCTGTGCGGTATGGATGTCGAGTCGTGCCAGCTCGGCCTGCCAGAACTTTCGGTCGAAGGCGGCATTGTGTGCGACGACCGGACAGTCGCCCACGAAGCGGGCCGCTTCGCGCATCACGGTCGCAGCGGGCGGCGCCGCATCGATCATGGCATTGGTGATGCCCGTGAGTGCCGTGATGGCTGCGGGAATGCGCTTGCCGGCATTCATCAGGCTCTGGTAGCGGTCCACGATCTGGCCATCGCGTACCAGTGTTACCGCGATCTCCGTGGCGCGGTCGCCCATGCCGGGCGAGAGTCCGGTGGTTTCGAAATCGAGAACGGCGACAGTTTCCATGGCAGGGATCGGGCAACGGCATCAGGCAAACAAGGTACCGATTATCGCATCCCGCCGCCGACCGGCAATGCACGCGCGCTGCAGCGCGTTGGCCGCACCGGGATTGCGCGGTCTCTGCACCAACGCTGGGCGTCGCGCCCATGAATGCTCCCGTGCCCGCACCTGATGGCAACCGATAGACGGAGATTTTCCGCAACAGGCTTGAGCTACCGCCCCACAAGCGGTGTTGGCATGGCTCTTGCAATCGGTGAGATGCGAATCAACGGCGATTCATTTTCCTGAGACGGGCCGCAAGGCCCCGGACAACGGCGTCCCCCAGCAAGGTCTGTGACCGGTCTGGCGGACGCCTTTTGTTTTTGTGGACCACCATGAACGGCAAAGCCACCCACGTCGATCTGCTGAACTTTCGTACCGTGCCCATGCGCACTTTCCATCTGACCTGGATGGCGTTCTTCGTCAGCTTCTTCGCCTGGTTCGCCTGCGCGCCGCTGATGCCGATGATCAAGGGCGAGCTGGGTCTGAGCATGGCGCAGATTGCCAATATCAATATCGCTGCCGTGGCCGTGACGATTCTCGTGCGTCTGGTGATCGGGCCACTCTGCGACCGCTACGGACCACGCAAGGCCTACACCGGCCTGCTGCTCGTGGGTGCGATGCCAGTCATCGGCGTGGCGCTGGCGCAGACCTATGAAGCCTTTCTGTTCTTCCGCCTGTGCATCGGCGCGGTTGGCGCGAGCTTCGTCATCACGCAGTACCACACCTCGGTGATGTTCGCGCCAAATGTGGTCGGTACCGCGAATGCCACCGCCGCCGGGTGGGGCAACGCGGGCGGTGGCGCGGCGCAGGCGCTGATGCCACTGCTTGTCGCAGCGCTGCTGATGCTGGGCGTGAGCGAAAGCCTGGGCTGGCGGCTGGCACTCCTGGTGCCCGGCATCACGATGGTGCTCATGGCGGGTGTCTACTGGCGCTTCACGCAGGACTGCCCGGCCGGCAACTACGACACGTTACGCCGTGCCGGTAGGAACGGCGAAGACTGCAAGAGCGACAAGCGCAGCGGCATGGCGAGCTTTCGCGCCGCCTGCGCCAACTATCGCGTCTGGATGCTGTTCCTGACCTACGGCGCGTGTTTCGGTGTGGAGATCTTCATCCATAACATCGCTGCGATCTATTACGTCGAGCGCTTTGGCTTGTCGCTCCGCGATGCGGGTCTTGCGGCTGCCAGCTTCGGCTTACTGGCACTGTTCGCCCGTGCGCTCGGCGGCTGGCTGTCCGACCGCATGGCTGCGCGGCGCGGCCTCAATGCGCGGGCCGCACTGCTGTGCGCCCTCATGCTCGGCGAAGGGCTGGGCCTGCTGTGGTTTGCCCATGCCGGGCAGATCGGCGCGGCGCTGGTCGCCATGCTGGCGTTCGGCCTGTTCACGCACATGGCCTGCGGTGCCACCTATGCCCTGGTGCCGTTCATCGACCGCAAAGCACTGGGCGGCGTGGCCGGCATCGTTGGGGCAGGCGGCAATGTCGGTGCGGTCGCAGCTGGTTTCCTGATGAAGGGTGTCGGCGATATCGCACAGACTTTCTGGCTGCTCGGTCTGGTGGTCACCGTCTCAGCGCTGTGCGCTCTGGCCGTGCGCTTCGACGTGCGCCATGGCCTGGTTGAACCGGAGGCGGCAGCTACGGGCGCTACCGCATGAGCCATCTCTCCCCATTCGCGTTCCCCATTCTCACGGCGTCATGCCTCCCGCTTCAATCAAGGAGTCTTCCATGAAACTCATCGTTATCGGTCACGGGATGGTCGGCCACAAGCTGCTGGAGTCGCTGGTGGAGGCGGGCGCCCACGATTACGACATCACCGTAGTGGGCGAAGAGCCACGGCCAGCTTACGACCGGGTCCATCTTTCCGAATTCTTCTCGGGCAAGTCGGCGGCGGAGCTGTCGCTGGTGCCCGAAGGCTTCTTCGACCGCGACAATCTGCTGCTGCGCCTGAATGCACGTGTGGTGCATATCGATCGCCTCGCAAAGACCGTGACCGACTCCACCGGCGAGGTGCTGGCCTATGACAAGCTGGTACTGGCTACCGGCTCCGCGCCGTTTGTTCCGCCGATTCCCGGCAATGACCGGGCAGATTGTCTTGTCTACCGCACCATTGAAGATCTCGAAGCGATGCAGGCCTGCGGCATGCGCGCCAGTATCGGCACCGTGCTTGGTGGCGGCCTGCTGGGTCTCGAATGCGCCAAGGCTTTGCGTGACCTGGGACTGGAAACGCACGTGGTCGAGTTTGCACCGTCGCTCATGGCCGTGCAGGTCGATGCCGCCGGCGGCCAGATGCTGAGAGGCCGGATCGAGGACCTCGGGGTTGCAGTACATACCGGCAAGAACACGCAGCAGATCGTCGCCGGCGAGCACACGACACATCGCATGCTGTTCACTGACGGCACGCATCTCGACACCGACATGATCGTCTTCTCTGCCGGCATCCGGCCGCGCGACGAGCTGGCGCGCGCCTGCGGACTGGCGATCGGGCCGCGGGGCGGTATCGTAGTCGATGACACTTGCCGGACCAGCGATCCGGATATTTTCGCGATCGGCGAATGTGCACTCGCGGGTGGGCGCATCTACGGCCTGGTCGCACCGGGCTACGAGATGGCGCGCACCGTCGCCGCCGCCCTGCAGGGCAGGCCGGCGACCTTTGCCGGCGCTGACACGAGCACCAAGCTCAAGCTGCTCGGCGTGGATGTGGCAAGCCTCGGTGACGCACACGGCCAGACCGAGGGTAGCCGGGCCTACCAGTACACCGACGAACGGCGCCAGGTGTACAAGAAGCTCGTGGTCTCGGGCTGCGGAAAGTATCTGCTAGGCGGCGTGATGGTAGGCGAAGCAGCGGAATACGGCACGCTGCTGCAGATGATGCTTAACCGCATCGAACTACCGCCGTCGCCTGAATTCCTGATCCTCCCGCAAGCTGATGGCACCGCCCGCCCCGGGTTGGGTGTGGAGGCGCTACCCGACAGTGCGCAGATCTGCTCGTGCAACAACGTTACCAAAGGCGATCTCTGCACCGCCGTGGCGGCGGGCGCGACCACCATCGGTGCACTCAAGAGCTGTACCCGAGCAGGCACGAGCTGCGGCGGCTGCGTACCGCTGGCCACGCAGCTCATGAAAGCGGAGATGCAGAAGCAGGGCATGGCGGTGAACAACCACCTGTGCGAGCACTTTGCCTACTCGCGCCAGGAGTTGTACCACCTGGTGCGCGTGGAGGGCATCCGTAGCTTCGCGGAACTGCTGCAGCGGCATGGACATGGCCTCGGTTGCGATATCTGCAAGCCGGCCACGGCCAGCATCCTGGCATCGTGCTGGAACGACTTCGTGCTGCAGCCCGAGCATGCCAGCGTGCAGGACACCAACGATTATTTCCTCGGCAACATCCAGAAGGACGGCACGTATTCCGTGGTGCCGCGCATGCCGGGTGGCGAGGTCACCCCCGAGGGGTTGATCGCAGTAGGGCAGGTTGCGCGCAAGTACGGGTTGTACACCAAGATTACGGGCGGTCAGCGCGTGGACTTGTTTGGCGCACGTGTCGATCAGCTCCCGTCGATCTGGGAAGAGCTAATCGCTGCCGGCTTCGAGACCGGCCATGCCTATGGCAAGTCGCTGCGCACAGTGAAGTCGTGCGTGGGCTCCACGTGGTGTCGGTACGGCGTGGGTGACAGTGCTGGCCTCGCCGTCGAGTTGGAGCATCGCTACAAAGGGCTGCGCGCCCCGCACAAGCTCAAGTTCGGCGTGTCCGGCTGTACGCGCGAGTGTGCCGAAGCGCAGGGCAAGGACATCGGCATCATCGCCACGGAACGTGGCTGGAACCTCTACGTGTGTGGTAACGGCGGCATGAAGCCGCGTCATGCCGAGCTGTTTGCCAGCGATCTCGACCAGGCCACGCTACTGCGCTACATCGACCGTTTCCTGATGTTCTACGTGCGCACCGCCGACCGCCTGCAGCGTACCAGCACATGGCGCGAGAACCTTGAAGGCGGGCTCGATTACCTGAAAGCCGTGATCATCGATGACAAGCTGGGGATCGGTGCCGAGCTCGAAACGGAGATGCAGCACGTGATCGAGAGCTATGCCTGCGAATGGCAGCGTGCCGTCAGCGACCCGGCGGTGCGTCGCCGCTTCCGCCATTTCGTCAACAGCGAGGCGGCCGACACGCACGTGATGTTCGTCGAGTCGCGCGGGCAGATCCGCCCGGCAACACCGGCGGAGCGTATGCAAGCGGCGGGCATGACGTCCATCAAGGCAGCGTGAGGCGGCAGAACACAAACGAAACAAGCGGAGTACACATGACATCGCATCTTCACTGGACCCCTGTCTGCGCCATGGACGAGATCATTCCGGATACCGGCGTGTGCGCGCTGGTCAATGGGCAACAGGTTGCCATCTTCCACGTCGCCGGGCGTGATGGCCAGCTGTTCGCGATCGACAACTACGATCCACATGCTGGCGCGGCTGTGCTGTCGCGCGGGCTGGTCGGCAATCTCGGCGAGCGCACGGTGGTGGCGTCGCCGATCTACAAGCATCATTTCGACCTGGAAACCGGGGCGTGCCTGGAAATGCCGGAGCACGCGGTGCGCGTCTTTCCGGTGCGTGCCGCCGAAGGCAAGGTATGGGTCAGCGCATGAGCCAGTCCACCCGCAAGCGTTCGCTCGTGGTGATTGGTAACGGCATGGCCGGCATGCGCACGGTCGAGGAGCTGCTCGGCCTGGCGCCGGAGCTATACGACATCACTGTCTTTGGCGCCGAGCCGTACGGCAACTACAACCGCATCCTGCTGTCGCCGGTGCTGGCCGGTGAAAAGACACTGGCTGACATCATGCTCCATCCGCGCGCGTGGTATGCCGAGCATGGCATCACGCTGCATGCGGGCGATCCGGTTGTGGCTATCGACCGCCGGCAGCGTATCGTGCGCGCCCGCTCGGGGCTGGAGGTGCGCTACGACCGTCTGCTGCTGGCCACCGGTTCAACGCCATTTATCCTCCCGGTCCCGGGTAATGCGCTCCCCGGCGTGGTGTCGTTTCGCGATATCGCCGATGTCGAGGCCATGCTGCGCATGGCACAGGGCATGCAGCGCCGTGCGGTGGTGATCGGCGGGGGCCTGCTTGGGCTTGAAGCAGCCAATGGCTTGCTGCGGCAGGGCATGGAGGTGACGGTGGTGCATCTCGGCGGCAACCTGCTTGATCGCCAGCTCGATGCGCCTGCCGCAGCGTTGCTGCGGCAGGCGCTGGAAGCTCGCGGATTGCGTTTCATGCTTGGCATGAACACCTCGGCCCTGATCGGCGAGGGCCACGTGCGCGCTGTGCAGTTTGCCGATGGCACGCAGGTTCCAGCCGATCTGGTTGTGATGGCTGCGGGGGTGCGCCCCAACATTGCTTTGGCACAGTCGACTCACCTGCATTGCGAGCGCGGTATCGTCGTCGACGATACATTGCAGACCTACGATCCGCGTATTTATGCCGTCGGCGAATGCGTGCAGCATCGCGCCGCCACGTTCGGGCTGGTCGCACCGCTCTGGCAGCAGGCGCGGGTCTGTGCCACGCATCTCGCCGGCGCGGGCCATTGCCGTTATGTGCAGCAGGCCACGGCCACCAAGCTAAAGGTGACGGGGATCGATCTGTATTCGGTGGGTGATTTCATTGGCGGGCCCGATAGCGAGGATCTGGTGATGCGCGACCCCGGCCGCGGCGTCTACAAACGGCTCGTGCTGCGGCAACAACGCCTGGTCGGCGCGGTCCTTTACGGCGATGTGGCCGACGGTGCGTGGTACGCCGACCTGATCCGCGACGGGGTAGAGGTTTCCGCCTGGCGTCAGCGACTACTGTTCGGCCGTGTGTTCTGTGAAGCTCAAGCTGCGTGAGTCCTGTTATGTCGAATGCTGCCGTGATTCCTCTTGTTTCTGTTGGCACCTCTTCTGCCGATGCAGAGCAGGAGTCGCCGGCCACCGTGCGTACGACCTGCCCATACTGCGGCGTCGGCTGTGGCGTGGAGGTTGTCCGTGCGACCGCTCCGGAAGAAGAGCAGGGAACACCGCTGACCATCCGTGGCGATGCGTTGCATCCGGCCAATGCCGGGCGGCTGTGCGTCAAAGGCGCGGCGCTCGGTGAAACCGTTGGGCTGGAAGGTCGTTTGCTGGCGCCAGCCATGCGCATACGCAACGATGCAACGGAGACGCCGTACACGGTGAGTTGGGATACGGCGCTCGATGCCGTTGCCGATGGGTTTCGCTCGGTCATCCGGGAGCATGGGCCGGATGCGGTAGCGTTCTATGTATCCGGCCAGTTGCTGACCGAGGATTACTACGTGGCCAACAAGCTGATGAAAGGCTTCATTGGCAGCGCCAATATCGATACGAACTCGCGACTGTGCATGTCCTCGGCGGTGGCCGGGCAAAAGCGTGCCTTCGGCGAGGATGTGGTGCCGGTGTGCTATGACGACCTAGAGGCGGCGGATCTGATTGTCCTCGTCGGATCGAACACTGCGTGGTGCCATCCCATCCTGTTCCAGCGCATCGCGCGTCTCAAGGAGCGGCGTCCAGCTGTACGCGTGGTTGTCGTCGATCCACGCCACACGGCGACTTGCGAACTTGCCGACCTGCATGTGGCGCTCAAGCCGGGCAGCGATGTGTGGCTGTTCAATGGTCTGCTGTCATACCTCGCTGCCCAGGGGCAGGCAGACCGTGCCTTCGTGGGTGCGCACACGCAGGGCGTCGCGAATGCACTGGTCGCCGCGGCAGCGGACGGCGGCGATCTCGAGAGCGTGGCTCGCGCGTGCAAGCTTGGCGTCCAGACCGTACAGCACTTCTACGAGATGTTCGCGACCACCGCGCGCGTGGTCACCGCATTCTCGCAGGGCGTGAACCAGTCGTCCTCGGGCACCGACAAAGTGAACAGCATCATCAACTGCCATCTGCTGACTGGCCGGATCGGCAAGCCGGGCGCCGGACCATTCTCGATCACCGGTCAGCCGAATGCCATGGGCGGGCGCGAGGTGGGCGGACTTGCCAATATGCTGGCGGCGCATCTGGAGCTCGACAACGCCGCGCACCGCGCCCTCGTGCAGGACTTCTGGCAGGCGCCGCGCATGGCGGCGCAGCCGGGACTCAAGGCCGTACCGCTCTTCGAGGCCATCGAAGCAGGGCGTGTGAAGGCGATCTGGATCATGGGGACCAATCCGGTCGTCAGCATGCCGGAGGCCGACCGCGTGCGTGCGGCGCTGGCACGCTGCGAGCTGGTCGTGGTCTCGGACGTGATGGCGCGAACCGATACCGCGGACCTGGCGCACGTGCTCCTGCCTGCGCTGGCCTGGGGCGAGAAGGATGGCACCGTGACCAACTCGGAACGTTGCATCTCGCGCCAGCGGCCCTTCCTGCCGGTGCCGGGTGCGGCCCGCGCCGACTGGGACATCATCTGCGACGTGGCCCGGCGCATGGGCTACGGCGGTTTTGACTACGCCGGGCCGCATGCCATCTTCGATGAACATGCGCGCCTGAGCGCTGCCGGCAATGCACCGGATGGCGTGGCGCTGCGCCAGTTCAATCTGGCCGGCCTGGTCGGGCTGTCGCCGGCTGCCTACGATGCGCTGGCGCCGCTCCAGTGGCCGGTGCGGCGGCTTCCTGCCGAGCGTGCACAGCCTTCCGGCACGGCGCGTCTCTACACGGATGGGTGCTTCAGTCATGCCGATGGCCGCGCGCGTTTCATCGCGGTGCGGGGCCGGCGGCCCGCGCACGGCATCGATGAGGACTATCCCCTGGTCCTCAATACCGGCCGCGTACGCGACCACTGGCACACCATGACGCGTACCGGCAAGGCGCCACGGCTCGCCAGCCATACCAGCGAAGCGATGGTCGATATGCATCCGCACGATGCCTTGCTATGCGGCGTACGCGACGGCGAACTGGCGCGCGTGCGCTCGCGCTGGGGTGCGATGGTGGTGCGTGTGCGGCATGGCGGCGGCATGCCGCGCGGCAGTGTGTTCGTGCCGATTCACTGGAACGCGCAGTTCGCCTCCGATGCGCGCGTGGGCGCAGTCGTCAATCCGGCGGTCGATGCGGTGTCAGGTGAACCGGAGTTCAAGCACACGCCTGTGCAGGTCGAACCGTTTCCGGTCGCTTGGCATGCCTTCGTGCTGACGCGTGCGCACGACCGAGGCATGCTGGCGACCTACTGGACGCGTATTCAGGGTAAGCGTTTTGTCCGCTATGAACTGGCGGGCCGTGAGAGTATTGCCGACGCCGGCACGTGGGCACGCACACTGCTGTCTCTCACGCTGACTGATGTGGACGTGCTCGAGTATGAAGATGTGACGGCTGGTATCTACCGTGCAGCCTACGTCGTAGCTGGCCGCCTGCAAGCATGCGTGTTTCTCTCACCGCGACCAGACCTGCCGGCGCGGACATGGCTGGCAGCTTTGATGGAGAGCGATGCGCTGACTGCGCTGGAGCGCGCCAGCCTGCTGGCCGCTCAGCCGCTCGGGCAGGTTGCGGATACGGGTCCGGTGGTCTGCGCCTGTTTCGGCGTGGGGCGCGAGACCATCCGCCATGCGATCCTGCAGCGCGGGTTGTCGACTGCTGCCGAGGTGACGACCTGTGTCAAGGCTGGGGGAAACTGTGGTTCATGCGTGCCGGAAATCGGGACACTGTTGCAGGAGTGTCACGCTGTTCAGGCAGCCTGATGAATCTGCATTGCACCGCCTGCCGGGTGGCATCGATACATATATGACGAATCGCTGAAGAAAGTGCGAATAATGCCCTGAAATCAAAACGTATTTAGCGGGCTCATCATTTACGCGCCAGGGTATGGTGCAATCTTGCGATGGCATTTTGTCCAGGATATACAGGGCGATGGAATACGTGTGTGGCTTCGTTCCCCATGCTGTCTATCAGGGTTCTCCCGCTGCAATGACTTGATTTTACAATGTCTTACAATGCATACTGCGCGGGAACCAAGAATTTTCTGATTTCGGCGGTTGATTGCGGGTTTGTGCAGTCGTTGTTCACATATTTTCACCTATATAGGTGATAGACCACCGATTATCAGAAAGCGCGCTGTTTCTATAAGTCAAAAATGAAACCGCTCCGCGATGCCCATGCGCATTGGAGGAACGGGCGGAACACGGTAGTTTCTGCTGGATTTGGAGGACGCCAACCAGTAGACCTGAAAACACTGTGCGCCGTTTGCAAAAAACGAAGAATAAGCTGCCAGGGAGAGGGTATGCCACGGAAACGGGGGGGCCTGTGGGCTCGATGCCGACTGTGTGCGTGCATCGTTGCGTTGACCGCATCGGTGTTCGGCGTGGGGTATGTTGCACGATCGCAAGCACAGGCGCCGGGGGCGTCGGGGACGCCCGCAGGCGCGCAGCCGAGCATTGCCTTCTATTACGGTGCCAAGCCACCCGTGGGCGAGCTGCAAGCCTTCGACATGGTGGTGGTGGAGCCCGACAGCGGCTTCGATCCCGCCCAGCAGGCGACGCCCAACACACAATGGCTCGGCTACGTCAGCCTCGGTGAAGTCCTGCCGTCGCGCAGCTATTTCAAATCCATTCCCCAGTCCTGGCTGATTGGCGGCAATACTGCCTGGAATTCGCACGTGGTGGACCAGGCTGCGCCCGAATGGCCGGCCTTCTATGTCGACCAGGTCATCACGCCACTGTGGCAGCGCGGGTACCGCGGCTTCTTCCTGGACACGCTCGACTCGTATCAGCTCGTCGCCAAGTCGGACGACGACCGCCGCAAGCAGGAAGCTGGCATGGTTGCGGTCATCCGCGCCATCAAGGCCAAGTATCCGGACGCCAGGCTGGTATTGAACCGTGGCTTCGAAATCCTGCCGCAGGTGCATACGCTCGTGCAGGCCGTGGCCTTCGAATCGCTGTTCCGCGGCTGGGATCAGGCGGGCAACCGCTTCACCGAAGTCTCGGCAGCTGATCGCGACTGGTTGCTTGGCCAGGCACGTACCATCCGCGAATCCTATCGCCTGCCGGTGATCTCCATCGACTACTGCCCGCCGGCCGACCGCGCCTGCGCACGCAACACGGCTGCCCAGATCAAGGCGCTCGGCATCGTGCCTTACGTGGCGGATCCGGCGCTGTCGCAGATCGGTATCGGCCAGATTGAGGTCATGCCGCGGCGCGTCCTGATGGTGATCGATACGCCGGCCGATATCTCGCTCGACGATTCGTCGGCCAATCGTATCGGCGCGATGCCGCTGAACTACCTGGGCTACAGCATCGAATACGCGCATGTCTCGCAGCCGCTGCCGGAAGGCGTGCTGAACGACCGCTACGCCGGTATTGTGGTCTGGCTCAACAACAGCATCGTACCGAACCAGGCGCGCTACGCGCAGTGGATCCGCCAGCAGATGGACAACGGTATCCGTGTCGCCTTCATGGGCCGCTTCGGCATGTCGGTGGATGGTGCGATGGGGCAGGCCCTGGGGCTCGACGCCGTACGGGGCCGGGCAACGCGTGAACTCGAGATCGTTTCGCGCGACCCTATGATCGGCTTCGAGACGCAGCCCATGCCGGACCGCCGTGAGGCCGTGAATGTGCGGGTGCGCGACGATGCGCGTTCATTGCTGCGTCTGCGGGCGGGCCAGTTTGAGATCGACGCTGGCGCGATCACTCCCTGGGGCGGGTATGTGCTCACACCATACGTCTTCATGACAATGGATGACGTCAATCAGAATCGCTGGATCGTTCAGCCACTGGACTTCCTGCGCCAGGCGCTGGCCTTGCCGCCCATGCCGGTGCCTGATGTGACGACCGAAAATGGCCGTCGCCTGATGCTGACGCATATCGATGGCGACGGTTTCGCGTCGCGCGCTGAATTCCCTGGGGCGCAGTACGGTGGTGATGCGTTGCTCAAGGACATCCTCGAACGCTATCGCGTACCGACCACATGGTCGGTTATCGAGGGCGAAATCGCGGCCACGGGCATGTATCCGGAACTCGCGCCGGTGCTCGAGCCGCTGGCCCGCAAGATCTATGCATTGCCGTATGTGGAAGTGGCGAGCCACACCTTTTCGCACCCCTATGACTGGGCGCGGACGGTAGAAAAGGAGACGGAGAAGGACAGGAGCACGGCCGGCTACGATAGCTTCCACCTCGAGATCCCCGGTTACTCCATGAATCTCGATCGTGAAATCACCGGCACGCGAGATTACATCAACCAGAAGCTCATTCCGCCGGGCAAGAAGGTCAAGGTGCTGCTGTGGAGCGGCGATTGCCAGCCGCCTGCCGAGGCCGTGCGCAAGGCTTATGCCGCAGGCATGCTCAACATGAACGGCGGCGATACGCTGATCTCGCGCCGCAACCCGAGTTGGACTGCCATCGCACCCATCGGCCTGAACAAGGGCGAGGGCGCTTTCCAGGTGTTCGCGCCCCACCAGAACGAGAACATCTATACCAACGAGTGGACCGGCCCGTACTATGGTTTCGAGCGTGTCATCGAGACCTTCGAGATGACGGACAAGCCGATCCGCTTCAAGCCGCTCAACATCTACTACCACACCTATTCGGGTACCAAGGCCGCTTCGATGCGTGCGCTGCGCAAGGTGTACGACTACGCCATGTCGCAGCCGGTGATGCCGATCTACGCGTCTGACTATATCCGCAAGGCGTTGGATTTCCAGACCTTCGCCGTGGCGCGTGATGGCGATACCTGGGTGGTGCGCGGCGCGGGCGATCTGCGCACCGTGCGTATGCCGGGCCAGTCGGTGCCGCAGCTGGCGGGCTCGCAGGGAGTCGTTGGCTTCTCGGCGGCCAACGGTGGGCAAGGGACCTATGTCCACCTCGATGGCGGCACAGCACGTTTCCGCGTGGGCAACAACACGCCGTCGCAACCGTACATCGCGGAAGCCAGCGGCGTGACGCGGAACCTGGTACGTACCGGCAACAGCATGCGTTTCGATTTTCGTGGTGATTACAAGCCTTTCTTCCGGATTGCGGGCGGTTCGCAATGTCGCGTGACCGTCGATGGCGTGGCCCAGCGCGGTCCGCGTGTCGAGGTGGGGGCTTCCGAGCAATCTTCCCAGACTTTCAGGCAAGTACATGTTGACTGCGCGGAATAAGCGGACGCGGCTGCTGCCGCCTTGGATGATCGGCATCTTCGGAGCGCTGGTCGGGGTAGGCCTGGCGCTGGCGTTTCCGCGTGAAACGCTCCAGCAGCGTCTGCTCAAACAGGAAGGCGGCGTCAATGGCCTGAGTATTGCCTATCTCGAAGCGTGGCTGCAGATCGTGCCGGATGATCCGGAGTTCCTGTCGATCCTTGCCCAGCAATACGTCAGCATCGGCCGTCTCGATGATGCCGAAGCGCTGATCCGGCACATGCGCGCCATGCCGCAGCCGGTGGTCCGCCGTGGTGCCTTGCTGGCGCAGATCGGCATCGCCGAGCAGCGTGCCTACGCCATCGAGCCCGATGCGCCCGGCCGTACTGCTGCACTCGATGCGGTGCGCAGCCTAATGCGCGAGACTGCCAACAAGGACTGGAACGTCGGTGAGCTGGAAGGACTGGCCACGCGTGCCCGTGCACTGGGCCTTGGAGATCTGGCGCTCGGTTTCTACAAGCAGTTGGTGAAGAACGATACGGCGCGCGCCGAGATGTGGCAGAAGACCGTGGGTGAGATGGCGCTTGGAACCGGCGACTACCGATCCGCGGCGCAAGCCATGTTCGACCAGCAGACGGCGGCAGATACGCTGCCGCTGCGCCGCCGCTACTTTATCGATGGCCTACGCGTGCTGCAGTCTGGCAACATGCTGGACGAAGCCATGCGACAGGCCGAAGCCCGCCTGGGTGATCTGCGCAATGACGCGGAAACCCTCCGTTTCCTGACGCGCCTGGCCATGTCGGCCAACCGTCCCGATCTGGCGGAACGCTATGCGCGTCGCCTGCTGTCGATCGGTGCACAGCCGCAGATTTCATCGGGTGGCCAGACGCCGCTGGAGCAGCGTGGCTTCATCTTCCTCGATGGCCCGCGCGGGCTGGCGATGCGCGAGGCCATGGGACAACATGGCCTGCGCCATGTTCAGGCCGGCCCAGGCGATGTACTGGCCCCGGGCAAGAGCTTCAACCAGGAAGACTACGAGCTTGCCTACACCGTTTTCATCGGCAACGGCAAGCCGGTCGATGCCCGTCGCATTGCCGAAGCTGCCGTGCGCTATCAGCCCAATTCCCTGGTCTGGCGCGAGCGTCTCGCGCAGACTGCGGAGTGGAGCGGTTCGCCAGGGCAGGCACTGGAACAGTGGCTGTGGCTGGCGGAACATGGCGGCGGCACGAAGGCCTGGCAGGCTGTGCTGCGTCTTGCACCGGGCCTCAACGACGATCGTGCCTACCTGGCTGCCTTGCGGCATCGCGTGCGCACGGAGCGGGGCAACCTCGAACTAGTGGACCAGATCTCCAGCGCCTATGAGCGCCTTGGCGAACCGGAGGCCGCGCTGGCATTCCTCAAGGAAGCCGCCACCGGTCCGCGCCGCCGCGAAGTGCTCGAGCGCTATGGCGAGCTGGCCGAGCGAGCCGGCAAGGACGAAATCGCCATCCAGACCTATCGTGACCTGGTGAAGGATTCCGCCGGCGGCACCGTCGCGGCGACTCGCCTGTCGCGGCTGCTCTACATTCGCGGCGATCTTAAGGGCGCCACTGACGTGCTGGTGCAGGTGCGTAACCGGGCCACCGGCAGCGACGAGGCCTACTGGCGCCAACTCGCCCGTATGGCGACTCTCACGCGCCGCGATGCGTTGGCGCGCGAGGCCTATGCCAAACTGTCCGAAACCGGCAAGGCCAGTGCCGAAGAACTCGGTGAAATGGCTAATCTCTATGCCGACCGTCCGCTCGACGCCGGCCGCGTCGCGGAGCAAAGCTACCGCATGAGCGGTGATATGTACATGCTCCAGCAGGCGCTGATGTACTACAACCAGGCGCGTGCCTACGGCCGCATCGAGGCACTGTTCGCTTCCATGACGCCGGAGCAGAAAGCCGCGGCTGAGCAGTCGCCGCTGGTACTGGTGCAGCGCGCCGAATACCTGCGTGCCACGGGCCAGCGCAGTGCGGCGCTGGCTGACCTGACAGCCGCCAACGCACTCGATTCGGCTGGAACGGAAGCGCGCGCTGCCATGCTGTGGATGCTCGTCGACCAGGGCAAGACCGAGGACCTCAAGGCCGCGATGAAGCGGTGGGCCGGCGATGCCGAGGCCGATCCCGATCTGTGGGGACCTTACGGTGCCGCTTATCTGCGCCTGAACGATGGACGTCGTGCCTTCCACTACCTGCGCAAGAACGCGGCGCAGCGCAGCCAGGATCCGCTGTGGATGCTGGCTTATGCCGACGCCGCCGAGATGGTCGGGTATGTGGATGTCGCATGGGCCGTGCGCCGCAAGGTGTGGCTCGACATGCGTGCCGCGGGCGTCCCGCAGGGCGTGCTCGATCCTCGCTCGAACAAGGCTGCCACCCAGAGCCTGGGTGGTACGTCGGAAGCCGAGGATGCCGACATCCGCGACCAGCTGCGCGCCCAGAGCGTCACGCTGGCACAGGTGTTCGAGTCCGGCGACCTGTCGCGACGTATCCTGATTGAATTCCTGCGTGCCGACCGTGCCGCCGGTGACAAGTCTGCCAGTGCTCAGCAGGGTGCCCAGACCGAGCGCTACTCGCAGACTGCACGCGAGGTCGCGCTGTCGTGGGCCATGTCGCGCGAGCAGAATGAACTGGGGCGAGCCTGGCTGGCACGCCACTATGCGGAAACGCTCGACCGCCCGGCCTATGCCGATTTGGCGATTGCGCTGGGAGACCGCGATCGCCCCGCCGTGGAAAAGATCCTCGACGAACTTCCGGATCGTCTGCCACTGACCACCCGCATCGATGCCAACCGCTATGTCGATCGCCTCGGCGAAGCGCAGCGCCTGGCTTTCAATGGGTTGGATACGGCGCCAGACAGCGAGGAGATGCATCAGCGCCTGCGTGAAAGCATGCTGGTGAATGCCCAGGCGTTGTCCATCGGCACCACCTTCTCGCGCCAGCGCCCCTTGGCTTTTACCGAGACGGTAGTGGGGGCGGGTGTCCGTCTGTCGGACCGCTTCACGCTCGGCGCACGCTACGGGTATCGCCAGCAGCGCAGCACTGATGGGCAGAATCTCGTCAACGTGCCGTCGGCCGACCACAATCTCGAAGCCGTGCTCGGCTACCGCATCAACGCTGTGAACTGGCAACTGGCTGCCGGTCGTCGCATGGGTGCCGATGACGTGACCACAGGCCGTTTCGATATTGCTTGGACGCCTGAGATTCCAGTGAGTTTCACCGGCTTCGTGGGTGTCAACCAGCCTGCTACCGAGAATGCCTACCTCCGCGTTGGAGGCGTCAAGGACGTGGCCGGCGTTGGTGCCAACTGGCGCGTTTCGACGCGGGACTATCTGGCTGCCCGTGTCGAAGGCAACCGGTTCTTCGGTCAGGACCGGACGGCCATCGGGCACGGCACGATTTTCGAACTTGAGGCAGGGCACCGCTTCCGCATCGAATATCCCGACTACACGGTGCGCGCGGTCGTCACGCGCGGCAACTACAGTAGCAAGCAGGATGCCGGCCCCGTGCTGCGCCGCCTGAGCCCGGATCCCGATGCCGTGGCGCGCGACTTCATGCCGCGCAGCTTCACGCAGGCCGGCTTGCTGTTCAGCTTTGGCACCGAACACTTGGATGAATATTCGCGCGGCCTGCGTCCGTTCCTGGAAGCTGGCGTGTTGCGCGACAGCCGCGAAGGGTGGGGCACGCGTGTCCAGCTCGGCGTGGGCGGCAGCGTGCTTGGCAACGATCACGCATCCGTCTACTACGCGCGTGAAGGCGTGACACGTGGCGGCGGTGCACCGCTGAACGAATTTGGCATTCGCTATCGATGGCTGTATTAAGCCGGCAACTTGACTGAAGGAGCATCAGATGAAAACAACAATGAGCGGGTTGCTGCGTCGCTTGGCGATGGTAGCAATGGGGTTGGCCCTGGCAGCATGCGCAAGCGTGTCCAGCACGGGTGCGCCGACGATTGCGGCGACGGATACGATCGCCGTGCTGCCGATCGTGAACTACACCGAAACCCCGCAGGCCGGCCTGCGCGCCGAGGCGATTGCCGAGAGCCTGCTCAAGGCCGGTGGCATCAGCAATACCAAACGCTATCCGGCAACCGTCAGCCAGGAAACCCTGTTCGAGCCTGCCGAGCGCCAGGCCGTGACACGTGCGCTCGAATGGGCACGTACCGAGCGTGCGCGCTATGCGCTGACAGGCTCGGTGCAGGAATGGCGCTACAAGGTCGGCGTCGATGGCGAGCCTGCCGTGGGTGTGACGCTGCAACTGCTGGACGTGCAGACTGGCAATGTGGTCTGGACCGCAACCGGCAACCGCACCGGCTGGAGCCGCTCGTCCGTATCTGGCGTGGCCCAGTCGCTGCTGCAACAGATGCTGTCGCCGCTGACTCGCGGTTGAGCGCACGGATGAAACACGCAGAACACAACGGATCCACAAGGAAGTCGACATGACGGATTCCACCACAATCGATGATAGTAACCAGCGTGCCAAATCTGTCGTCCAGGGCAGTGCCGCAGGCCGCTGGATCGCACCGGCCGCGACCGGCTGGCGGGCGGTTGGCGAAACCGTCCTGATCATGGTAGTGGCTCTGGCCATCGGCTCGGTGCTGGTGCCGGAGAATCCGCTGCTGTTCGGCACGGGATTTCCATGGGTCTGGCTGCTGCCACTCGTGATCGCATTGCGCTATGGCACGCTCATGGGCGCGCTTGGCGCGGCTGTTCTGCTTGGCGGATGGTATGTGTTCTATGGCATGGGTGCGACGCCGCAGCCGTTCCCGGGGCGCTTCTTTCTCGGCGGACTGCTGTTTGTGCTGGTGGCAGGGCAGTTCGGTGATATCTGGAGCGCACGACTGATGCGCGCGAATCAGGTCAACGGCTACCTTGGTGACCGTCTCGCGGCACTCACCAAGAACCATTTCCTGCTGCGCCTTTCGCATGACCGTCTGGAAAACGATTTGCTGGCTCGCCCGACCACGCTGCGCGATACGCTGACGCAACTGCGTCGCGTGGCGCTCAACGACCACAGTCAGTCTACGCTGCCGGGTGCCGAAGCTTTCCTCAAACTGGCGTCGCAGGCATGCCAGCTTGAGGTCGTTGCGTTGTTCGAAGTCAAGCAAGAACAGCCTGCCACGGAGGCACTGGTGTCGCTGGGCGGCAAGATGACGCTTGATCCTCGCGATCCGCTGGTGGAGTACTGTCTGGGCACGCGCACGCTGGCGCATGTCCGTGTGCCGGAGCTTCGCCATATGACAGGCACGCGCTATCTGGCGGTTGCGCCGGTCATCAGTGGTGAGCAAGAGCTGATCGGCGTGGTGGCCATCGAGCAAATGCCGTTCCTGTCGGTCAGCCACGAAAATCTGCAGTTCCTGATGGTATTGCTTGGTTACTATGCCGATGGCGTGCGCCATGCCGAGGCAACCCGGTCCATTCTGGAGATGCTGCCGGAGTGCCCGTACGAGTTTGCGCTCGACTACAGCCGTCTGGCACGCATGCAGCGCGATACCGGTATTGAATCCACGGTGGTGGCGCTGGTGTTCGACATGGACGAATCACGCAACGCGCTGTACGAGCAGGTACGCCGCAGTTCGCGCGCCCTGGATGTCACATGGGCAGCGCAAGGTACGACCCGTCGTGCCTTCCTGACGCTGATGCCGTTTGCCGGCGAGAGTGCCTTGGCGGCCTACCTGGTGCGGATCGAGGACAGCCTGGAAGCACAGTTTGGCGTGAACTTCGAAGCCGCGCATATTTCGTTCGAGAAACTCACCGTCACCGCTGATCAACCGGGAGATGCGTTGCGGCGCTTGCTTGCGAGGTGCCATCTCGATGCTTAAATGGCTGCTCGGCGGAACGGTGGCGCAGGGAGCCGCATTCGCCATGCTCTTCAGGACCGGCTCCGGCGCCGCGGAGATCACGGCGTTCCTCGCCCTGCAGGTCGTGGCTGCGCTGCTGCTCGCCGCGGCCGCATGGTGTGTGCTGCCGAAAGCGTACCGCCAGCCATTTGCCTGGAGCTACGGCTATCTCGCGCTGTTCTGCTTCCTGATCCCCGGGTTCGGCTGGCTGGTCTGCGCCGGCGGTCTGCTGGCAGCACGTCTACTGCCATCGGGACTGAGCCGTGACGGTATCGGGCAAATCACCTTGCCGCAGTTTGTGACGCACCTGCTGACACGCGTGCGGCATGGCGCTGGCGGACACCTGCGCGCGCAACTCAGTAATGCCCAGGCGCCAATTTCCAAGCGCATGACCGCGCTGGTTGCGATGCAGTCTGTGCCGGCGCGCATGGCAACCCCGGTGCTGCGCAACCTGCTGGGCGATCCGGTCGACGACGTGCGGCTGCTGGCCTACGGCATGCTCGACAGCGCAGAAAAGGAACTGATGCGCAAGATCCTGCAGGAGCTGCCGCGTCTCGAGGCCGCCCATACCGACAGCGAACGTTATGCCGTGGCCAAGCGCCTGGCCGACCTGTACTGGGAGCTGATCTATCAAGGGCTGGTGCAGGGCGACGTCTATGAATATACCGCCGAGCAGGTCGAGCGCTACGCCAGCATGGCGCTGGATATCGAGCCGAACAACGCCGCGCTGTGGTACATGCGTGGGCGCCTGGCAGTTACGCGACGGCAGTTCACAGAAGCCGACCGTTACCTGGAACGTGCCGAGGCGCAAGGTTTTGATCGCGACCGCCTGGTGCCGGCGATGGCCGAATCGGCTTTCCTGCAGCGTGATTTTTCCCGTGCGGCCAGCATCATGGGGTCATTCTCCAGCCATTCGCCGCTGCCATTGCTGAAACCTCTCCTGCGCTACTGGAACTCATGAGCCCGACCTTGCCACGCGCCGAATCGGCGGATATCGCCCTGTTGCTCGAAGGCACGTTCCCGTATGTGAGCGGAGGTGTCTCGAGCTGGGTGGCCGACATGATCCGGGCCTTTCCCGAGTACCGCTTTGCCGTCGTGTTTATCGGCAGCCGGGCGGAAGACTACAAGGAAATGCTCTATGAGCTCCCGTCCAATGTCGTGCACATGGAGCAGCACTACCTGTATGACTTCCCCGCGCCCCCGGCCGTGCATCGTAGCGGCGGTGACGAGGCGGCGTTCGCGCATTCCGCGCGGCTGCATGAAGCGCTGCGCAATCCCGCCGCGCGCGGCGAATCGGGTCGCCTGATCCGTGAGAGCATTCCGCTGCTCAAGGAAACCGGCGCGCTGAACGAAGAGGAATTCCTCTTCAGCCGCAAGGCGTGGGAGTACATCACCGAACAGTACCGCGAGCATTGCACCGATCCATCGTTTACCGATTACTTCTGGTCGGTGCGGATCATGCACAAGCCGTTGTGGCAGCTGGTGAAGATTGCCGACAACCTGATTCCGGCGCGCATGTACCACACGGTTTCGACCGGCTATGCAGGCTTCCTCGGTGCCTTGCTGCGCCACCGCAACCGCCGCCCGCTGCTGACATCGGAGCATGGCATCTACACCAAGGAACGCAAGATCGACCTGTTCCAAAGCCAGTGGATCCGTGATAACCGCAATATCTTCGAGCGCGATATCTCGAATACCAGCTACTTCCGCGAACTGTGGGTGCGCTTCTTCGAGACGCTCGGGCGGGTGTGCTACGACGCCAGCGAAGAGGTCATCGCGCTGTATGAGGGCAATCGCCAGCGCCAGGTGCTCGATGGCGCGCTGGCTGAACGCACACGCTGCATTCCCAATGGCATCGACCTGTCGCGCCTGGCGGAGCTGCGCACGCAGCGCGCTCCTGGGGTGCCGCGCGTCGTCTGCCTGATCGGCCGGGTGGTGCCGATCAAGGACATCAAGACCTTCATTCGCGCCATGTTGACGGTGACGCGCGAGTTTCCGGACGCGCAGTGCTGGATCGCCGGTCCCGAGAACGAGGATCCGGACTATGCACAGGAATGCCGCAATCTGGCCAAAAGCCTGGGCATGGGCGACAGCCTGCAATTCCTGGGCTATCAGAAAATCCAGGAGCTGCTGCCGAAGGTAGGCGTACTGGTGCTGAGTTCGATCAGCGAAGCGCTGCCGCTGGTGGTGCTGGAGGCTTTCGCCGCCGGCGTGCCGGTAGTGACGACTGATGTCGGCGCATGCCGCCAACTAGTTTACGGTCTCGATGGCGATGATGCAGATATTGGCCGGGCAGGCGGGGTGGTGCGTATCGCCGATCCCGCCGCGCTGGCGGAAGAGGCGCTCAAGCTGCTGCGCGATCCGCAATACTGGCAGGCTGCCCAGCAGGCCGGAATCCGTCGCGTGGAGCGTTACTACACGCGGGACCGCATGGTGCAGAGCTACCGTGACAGCTATAGCCGGTTGCTGGCCATGCCAGACCTGGCGGACGCGGATGGCGAGGCACCACCCGCGGTGTGTCCGATGACCGGAGGGAAACGCTGATGGCTGGCATCGGTTTTGAACTGCGCAAGATGCTGCAGAAGGACACCCTGCTGGGGGTGATGAAGGCGTACACCTACGCCGGTATCATCAGCGCGGGGCCGTGGGTGTTGTCGATTCTCGGCATCCTGATGATCGGTGTGCTGAGCCTGCCGTTCGTGATTCCAACGACGCTCATCACGCAGTTTCAGGTGTCGGTGACGGCGCTCATTATGGGTAGCCTGATCATCACGGGTCCATTGCAGCTGGTGTTCACACGCTTTGCGGCGGACCGGATCTTTGAGCGGCAGGAAGAGGTGATCCTGCCCAACTACCACGCGGCTTCGCTGATTGCGACAGCCGTCTCCGGCCTGTTTGCACTGGTCGTCGCCGGTTTCTTCATGACCGAGCAATCGCTGATGTACCGGTTGCTGATGGTCGCCGGCTTCGTGGTGATGAGCAACGTGTGGATCGCCGTGATCTTCATGTCGGGCATGAAGCAGTACCTGGCGGTTGTCTGGATCTTCTTCGGCGGTTATGCATTGACTGTGCTGCTGGCCCTGTGGCTGCGCCGGTACGGACTGGAAGGGCTGTTATTCGGCTTCGTCGTTGGCCAGCTGCTGCTGCTGGCCGCGACGACTACCATGATCTACCGCTCCTACACGAGTCGCGTGTTCATCTCCTTCGAGATGTTCAGCCGCAAGAACTTTTACTTCAGCTTGATGGCTGTTGGCTTCTTCTACAACCTTGGGGTGTGGATCGACAAGCTGATGTTCTGGTACAACCCGGCGACCGGCCAGCAGGTCATCGGTCCGTTGCACGCTTCGGTGATCTACGACATTCCGGTGTTCCTGGCTTACCTGGCGGTGATTCCAGGAATGGCCGTGTTCCTGGTGCGGATCGAAACCGACTTTGCGGAAGCCTACGAGGGGTTCTTCAATGCGGTACGCGAAGGTAGTTCGCTGGAGCGGATCGAATTGCTGCGCAACCAGATGGTAGGGACGGTGCGCACGGGCCTGTACGAGATCCTGAAGATCCAGGCCATGGCCGCGCTGGTGCTGTTCGCGGCCGGCGGCGCGCTGCTGCGCTTGCTTGATATCTCCGAACTTTACCTGCCGCTGCTGTATGTAGACGTCATCGGCGCCAGCCTGCAGGTGGTGCTGCTCGGTATCCTGAACGTGTTTTTCTACCTCGACCAGCGGCGTTCGGTGTTCGGCATCTCGCTGGCGTTCGTGGTGCTCAACGGCATCCTTACCTGGGCGACGTTGCAACTCGGACCGGCCTGGTATGGCTACGGCTTCGCCGTGGCGCTACTCATCGTGGTGATGGTTGCGGTCTACATGCTGGACCGCAAGCTGGAGTCGCTGGAATACGATACCTTCATGCTGCAATAGCGATGCCATATGCAGGGGCTGATGGCATACATCGGTCTTTGTCCTACAGCGCACGGCAACGGCCCGGAATATTCTCCGGGCCGTTTTTTTGTGCCAAATGCCCTCGGGCCCTTGCTGCATAACGATCTTTCTGCGTTGGGGTCCTCATCCCAGGCGGCCTACGGCAGACCTCGCACGAGCGCCTGTCCGACAGTCTTTTCAGTCATTGTCTGACAGGACGGACGCGGCGGAGTCAATAGTATGAAACCACGCTTCCGAGATCGCAGGGAGCAGATTCCAGTGCCGGATACCGTTGCAGGACGGGTGACAGGCGATGCCCCGGCGGCTTCGCTTGTGGACCGGAATCGGCGCTTCATTCATCGACAACCTTGAAAGGGCGAGCTTATGAGCAATACCAGCCAGAATCCGATGCAGACTCCTTCCCGACCGTCGTCCAACCGGGGCTTTGCCGCGATGGACAGGGCGCGCCAGCGCGCCATCGCTTCTGCCGGCGGACGTGCAGCGCATGCCAAGGGCACGGCACATGAATTTACGTCCGACGAGGCGCGTGATGCGGGCCGCAAAGGTGGCGAGGCCGTGAGCCAGAATCGCGAGCATATGGCTGCGATCGGCCGCATCGGCGGGCGTAACAGCCATGGCAGCAGCCGTTCGCGCACCACACAGTCGGTGCGCGCGGAGGCGGGCGGCGGTGCGCCTTCGAGCGCGCCAATGGACCGCGAAAACAATCTGTGAACCCGGCACGGCGGCGGCCCGGGGGCCGTCGCCATGCCGATACGCCACGCCAGCTGCTTGTTCAGGGCTGGCGTGGCGTTTTGTTTGGCGCGCCGTTGTTTCGAGGCGGTTACGCGGCCTGCATGGCTGGCAACAGGGTCAGCGCCAATCCGGCCACGGCGCTGGCCAGGATCACCGGAATCACGCCCACGCGATACCGCACCAGGGCGAGGGCCGCGCAGAGGCCAATGGCGGCCGACCACCAGTCGAAACTGCCGCCGTTGGGCCACAGTACATGGTAGGCAAAGAACACCGCCAGGTTGACAATGACGCCAACCACGGCTGCCGTGATGGCTGTCAGGGGAGCCGTCAGGGACAGGTTGCCGTGCGTGCTTTCGATGAAGGGTCCGCCCAGCAGGATGAAGATGAACGACGGGAGGAATGTGAAGTAGGTCACGACGCAGGCGGCCAGGATGGCGGAAGCCAGCGCGTGCTCGGCGCCCAGGAAGGTTGTCGTCCAGCCGCCCACGAAACCGACGAAGGCCACGATCATGATCAGCGGACCTGGCGTCGTCTCGCCAAGCGCCAGACCGTCGATCATCTGCGCAGCGCTGAGCCACTGGAAGTGCTCGACCGCTCCCTGGTAGACATAGGGCAGCACCGCGTAGGCACCACCGAATGTCATCAGGGCGGCCTTGGTGAAGAACCATCCCATCTGCACCGGCACGCCACGCCATCCGTATGCCAGTGCGAGCATCAGCATGACAATGGCCCACAGGCCCAGCCCCGCGAGCAGGACCAGCGTGAAGCGCTGCCAGGTGAAGCGTGTATGCGGGGCGATGCCGGCGACATCATCGAGCAGGGCGCTTGGTGCCGCTGTGTGGCCTGTTGCGCCGTGGCCGCTCTCGGCACGGAACACACCGGGCGCGAGACGGCTGCCGGCGTAGCCGACCAGGGCGGCGACCGCGATGATGACCGGGAAGGGCAGGCGCAGCGCGAAGATTGCCACGAAGGCAGCGATGGCGATGCCCCACAGCCAGGCGTTCTTGAGCGTGCGCGTGCCGATGCGCCACGCCGCTGCGATGACGATGGCCGTCACGGCCGGCTTGATCCCATAGAGCACGCCCGAGACCGCTGGCACATCGCCGAAGCGCAGGTAGATCCAGGTCAGCAGCATCAGCAGGAACAGCGAGGGCAGCACGAATAGGCCGCCGGCGATGATGCCGCCCCAGGTGCGGTGCATGAGCCATCCGATATAGGTGGCAAGCTGCTGTGCCTCCGGACCCGGCAGCATCATGCAGTAGTTGAGGGCATGCAGGAAGCGCTTTTCCGAGATCCAGCGTTTCCGGTCGACCAGGTCCTCATGCATGATGGCGATCTGGCCGGCCGGTCCACCGAAGCTGATGAACCCGAGCCGCAGCCAGTACCAGAAGGCCTCGCGGAGCGGTACTGGACGAATCGAGGCAGGCGGCGCTTGGGTCATGGCACGGACCTCCGGACAAGCGGGAGCCGGACAGCGGGTGCAGGCAACGCGTGCCTGCGTTCCGGCGTGAAGTGTGGGGAAGGCGGGCGGCTCAGGCGCCAGCCATGTCGTCGTCTTCGTCGAGGAAATCGCGGCGCAGCAGCCAGTTACGGATCGCTTCGTCGCATACCTTCTTGAGGCGGCCCTTGTCGCCGGGCGGGTCGAACAGCTGGAAATTGACCAGCGCCATGCCGATGTCGGTGATGTAGAACATGCGTGCGGCGTCGTCGAAATGCACGATGCGGCCATCCACATCGACTTCATCGGATTCCTCGTCATCCGCCGGCATGTCTTCCAGCTCGACCACGCGGCAGGAGAAGCGCGGCGCCTGGGTATGTGTCAGATACTCGAACTCGTCGTGCATCACTTCGCCTCCCTTGCCCGTGGTGATGGCAAAGCCCCAGATGAAGCGCGGGGTCGGCAGGTCAGACAAGTCGTCGATCTCATCCATTGAGTTCTCCAGCAGAGATGATTGCGTCAGCCGTATTATCGCCTGTCGCATCGCCCTGCAGGCAGTTTTGCGACGGATTGCCATAAATTTGCGCCGTGGCCGCAAACGTCGCCAGCTGTCCGGGGATCCACTCCGGTCCGTGCTCCAGCTCGTCGGCCAGAATACGCGCCACGGCTGGCGCGGCGGCACGGGCGCTGGCCGCGTCCAGCAGCAGCAGGCGGCAGCGGCGGGCCAGCACATCTTCGACGCTGCGCGCCTGCTCATAGCGCGCGGCAAAGCGGACATGCGCCTCGGTCAGGCCGCCGCCAGCCGTCAGCGACACATCGGCCCCAGGGAGTGCGAGCAGGTGCGGCGCATCGGTGCCATACACGTTGCCGGCGCCTTCCGGCGCGCCATGCAGGCGCAGATGCGCCGTGCGGCACGGACGCGGCGGCAGCAGGCCATGGCGGATCGCATGGTCGATTGTGTCCTCGGCCATGCGCCGGTAGGTGGTCCACTTGCCGCCGGTAATGGTCAAGAGACCGCCGGGCGACATGCGGATGGCATGCTCGCGCGATACCGCGCGCGTCGGCATGTCTGCGCCGGCGCGCACCAGTGGCCGCAGCCCGGCCCACATGCTGGTGATGTCGTCGCGGGTCGGCGGTGCGGCGAGATAGCGTGCGGCGGTCGACAGGATGAAATCGATTTCCGCCTCCCCCGGCACTGGCTCCAGCGGCAGGTCGCTGCGCGCCGTGTCGGTGGTGCCGAGCAGCGTGTGTCCGCCCCATGGCAGCATGAACAGGATGCGGCCATCGTTGGTACGCGGGACCAGCACGGCGTGTGAGCCGGGCAGGAAACGGCGCGGTACCACGAGATGCACGCCCTGGCTGGGTGCAACCATGGGCAGCGCAGCCGGGTCCTCGAGACGGCGGATGGCGTCGACCCACACGCCGGTGGCGTTGATGACGCAGTCCGCCACGGCATGTAGGCGTTCACCGCTCTCGGTATCCTCTAGCGCCACACCGCAGACCAGTCCATTGCGCACCGTCAGCGCACGCACCGCCATGGCGTTGAGCGCGGTCCCGCCAAGATCGATGATGGTGCGCATCAACGCGATGGCCAGCCGCGCATCGTCGAATTGTCCGTCGTAGTACAGCACGCCGCCTCGCAACGTGCCTTGCGGTCCGCGCGCGGCGAGCCCTGGCGCGGCGGACTGCGCTTCGCTGGCGGACAGGATGCGGCTGCCTGGCAGGCTGTCGCGGCCGGCCATGGCGTCGTAGAGCTTCAGTCCTGCGCCATAGAAGGCCGTGTCGAGATGGCTGTAGGATGGCACCACGAAACCGAGCGGCCACACCAGATGGCTGGCGTTGTGCAGCAGCAGCTCGCGTTCGCGTAGCGATTCGCGTACCAGTCCGATATTGCCCTGGGCCAGGTAGCGCACGCCACCGTGAATCAGCTTGGTGGCCTTGCCCGACGTGCCCTTGGCGAAATCATGGGCTTCGACCAGCAGCGTGCGATAACCGCGTGATACGGCGTCGAGGGCCGTACCCAGACCAGTGGCTCCGCCGCCGATCACAATCACATCCCAGCGCTTGTGCTGGCGGATTTCGTCCAGTAGGGCGGTACGGTCGATGGGCCGAGGCGGCGGCGTTGCAGTGAGGACGGCGCGCATGTCAGGGTGTCTCGTGTAACGGTGCGCCGGTATCGGGTGCTGGCGGTGTAGCGGCATCCTCGCGTGCCCAGTCACGCGCGCGGTCAACGGCACGATGCCAGCGGGCGCGCACGGCTGTACGCTGATCGGCGGACATGGCCGGCTCGAAACGCCGCTCGGCGTGCCATTGCGCGGTGAGTTCGGCGGTGTTATGCCAGTATCCGGTGGCCAGGCCAGCCAGGTAGGCCGCGCCGAGCGCCGTGGTTTCCGTCACGCGGGGGCGCACCACGGGCGTGCCGAGCAGGTCGGCCTGCATCTGCATCAGCAGATCGCTGCGTGCAGCGCCGCCGTCCACACGCAGTTCGGCCAGTGGAATCGATGCGTCGAGCTGCATCGCGTCGAGTACGTCCACGCTTTGCAGGGCAATGGCTTCAAGCGCCGCACGGGCGATCTGCGGGCGGCCGGTGCCACGTGTCATGCCGATCAGCGTGCCGCGTGCATACGCATCCCAGTAAGGCGCGCCAAGTCCGGCAAAGGCCGGCACCAGCACCATCCCGCCGGTATCGGTGCACTGTCGCGCGAGTGTTTCGGCTTGCGCCGCGCTGTCGATGATGCGCAGTTCGTCGCGCAGCCACTGTAGTGTCGCACCGCCCATGAACACCGAGCCCTCAAGCGCATATGTGGCTTCACCATCGACTTGCCAGGCCACGGTGGAGAGCAGGCGATTGCGCGATGGCACGGGTGCCGCGCCGGTATGCATCAGCACGAAACAACCGGTGCCGTAGGTATTCTTTGCCATGCCGGGCGTCAGGCATGCCTGCCCGAAGGTCGCGGCCTGCTGGTCGCCGGCGATCCCGGCGATGGCAATGGGGCCGCCGAACAGCTCCGGCAGCGTATGGGCTACCGTGCCGCTGGACGGCACGATCTCGGGCAGGAGGCTTGGTGGAATGTCGAGCAGGGCCAGCAGCTCGGGATCCCACTGCAGCGTGTGGATATTGCACAGCAGCGTGCGCGAAGCGTTCGAGGCATCAGTCACGTGCCGCTGCCCACCGGTCAGTTGCCACACCAGCCAGCTATCGATGGTGCCGAAGGCGAGTTCGCCGCGCAGGGCACGGGTTCGCGCATCGTGCACATGGTCGAGCAGCCAGCGCAGCTTGGTGCCGGAGAAATATGCGTCGATGACCAACCCGGTGCGGGCCTGGAACAGCGGACCATGCCCGGCGGCCTGCAGTGCAGTGCAAAAATCGGCGGTGCGCCGGTCCTGCCACACGATGGCCGGTGCGAGCGGCTGCCCGGTTGCCCGATCCCACAGCACAGTGGTTTCGCGCTGGTTGGTGATGCCAATGGCGCAGATGCGCTGCCACGGGACACCACTGCTGCGTAGCACCTCGCGCGCGACCTCGAGCTGGCCCTGCCAGATGGCCAGTGGATCGTGCTCGACCCAGCCGGGCTGCGGGTAATG
>DATLHT010000463.1:0-1819 GCA_035539795.1 Burkholderiaceae bacterium | reverse complement strand
ACCTCTTTCAGCGCTGCGGCCTCGGCCCGCAGGTCCTTCACCTCGGCGCTGTTGGCCTGCCGGGCGGTGTCTCCCGCCAGACGCCTCTTCCTAAGAAACAGCCGCCGTCGCGGGGATGGGCGCCAATGCAAACCCGAGAGCCCTGGCGCGCCGTTGAAGGTTTGACAACACGCGCTGCCGGTGCCGCTCGTCGTAGGCTGTCGCCCCCTGATCCTGGTAGGTCATGCCATGGCGGATGGCGTTGTAGAACAAGACTGCGATCTTGCGCGCTGTGGCAGTTACTGCCTTTTGCTTGCCTATGCGAGATGACAGCCGACGGTAGAACGCGCCCAAGGCCGTGTCGCTTTTGCCAATCGTGACAGCAGCCAGGCGCAGGAGAGCGGCCGCACGACTGGAGGATCGGCGTGTCCGTGAGGACAGCAGCTTGCCCCCCGATATCTTGTTCCCGGGGGCCAGACAGAGCCAAGACGTGAAGTGCTTTGCGCTTTTCCAAGCGCGCAGGTCCGTGCCGCATTCGGCCACCAGCTTCAGTGCCAGCGACGGGCCAAGACCGTGTATTTGCGTCAGGTCTGTGCCCAAAACCCCGTAAAGCGCGGCCCGCACATCGAAAGACGGCGCGTTGTGCTGCTTGCCTTTGATCCGTGCCTTCGGCAGCGGAGCCAGATCATCGTCGGCCCGGACAGTCAGCGCGGTAATCGCTGCCTCCAGCCTGCGGTCGCACGCCTCAATCTGCGCCTTGTAGAAGTCGTATAGCTCCAGCGACTGTGTGAGAGCAAAGACATGCTCCGGGCGATCATTACCGACCAGCGCGGCTTTGATCGTGCCCATCGATGACTTGCAGCGGACATCCCGGAAGGCCGCAAGAACTTCAGGATCACGTTCTCCACCGACGATGGCACGGATGATCAGCATGCCCGTTGCGCCTGTGATGTCCGACACCACATGATGCAATTGCAGGTTCATCTCCATCAGCGCCTTCTGCATGTGCTGGATGTGAGCGGCTGCATACTCTGTCAGACGTTCGCGTTGGCGCATATAAGCGCGCAGAGTGGCGATCTCGGCTTCGGGGTGGAAGCTGCCACGTAGCAAACCATAGGAATGCAGCTGGCGCAGCCATCCGGCATCGCTGACGTCGGTTTTGCGGCCTGGCACATTCTTGGCGTAGCGGGCATTCACGAGGATGACCTCGAAGCCATTCGCTTCCAAGATTTCGAAGGCCGGTATCCAGTAAACGCCGGTCGACTCCATGGCCACGCTGGTGACACCGCACGACCGGAACCAGTCGGCAAGGTCGTGCAAATCCTGGGTGAATGTTCCAAAGGCACGCACTGGCATGATGTCGGTGTCAGGGTTCACAGCCGCCATGTGCATCGTCGAGCCGATATCGATCGCGGCCGCATTGGGATTGACCATCTTCAGGTCCGGGTGGTCACCGGATTGGCGCTTCGTCATGGCATCTCCTCCGTTCCAGGCGAAGGGCGTGGGCCATGCAAGTTCGTCATCTTCCTAACCGGGATCGCCGCGATGGCAGCGTCACCACTCTCAAGTGCGCATCGGCCCATGTGCCACGTTTTTTAACGGGGTCCAGTCCACCAATAAGCAGTCGGCATCTGCCCTTCGGGCGTAGCATAGCACAGGCTGTTTATACCGCGCACAGGCGGGCAGCGGCCCGGGACGGTTTTTTAGCAATCGGTTCTCAAGGGTGAGATCCGCGACGACCTCTTTCAGCGCTGCGGCCTCGGCCCGCAGGTCCTTCACCTCGGCGCTGTTGGCCTGCCGGGCGGTGTCTCCCGCCAGACGCCTCTTCCCAGCCTCGAGG
>DATLHT010000462.1:0-5545 GCA_035539795.1 Burkholderiaceae bacterium | reverse complement strand
GTGCACGCCACGTTGCATGATCTCGAATCGGACAGGTTCAGCGCCAGGATCCGCAGCGCCAAAAAGCTTGATGACAAAATGTCCGTCCCTCCCCGGCACCCGCGACGAGAAGACCAGTTCGCCATCCTCGTCGCCGGATTCGTAGCAGCCATCGTGCAGTTCGACACCTTGCGCCCGTAGCGGCACGTCGGGCGATTGCCAGGCCAGGATGTCGCCATGCGAAACGACCAGCTTGCGCCAGCCTGGCGCAACCTCTCCTTCGGCCAGCGCACGGAGTTCAACGATATCGGCGTCGTGCGGCTGCTCAGGGTAGAGAATCTCCGGATACCCGCCAGCAAAAACGCCTCGCGCCAGCTGCATCTGCTGCTGCATTCGCTGCGCCGATGCGAAGTCGCCCACGATGATGGCTGCCGAACCTGGCAGCACGCCCAGAAATTCGTGGCTCGCACGCTCGCGCGCGATCGCCGATCCGTTTGGTGGCAGGTCGGACCAGTACCACACGAGGCGCCCACCGCTCGTGGCGACATCGCGGACCAGGCGTGCAACTGCCATTCCCGGTGCGCGCTGCCTGCACGCTGCAGCCGCGGACATGAGAAAGATATCGCCGGCCTTCAGATCCATGCCACTGGAATCCAGGGCGATGACATCCGTCCCCACGATGCGCGCAGCCGCCGCCAGATCGTGGACGTGGCCCGTGGCGGTTACCCGAACCAGTTCGGTGCGCCGCTCACCGTCGCCTTGCACCAGCCACCCGCGAAGGACTTCCTGGCCCGCCTGATCAAGTTGGCTTGCCAGGTCTGCGTCCACATGGAAGTGACGCTGCGGAGCCGCAATCGGAAAATTCGCCTCCACGGCGGCCACGCTCAGTTCGCAATCGCCGCTGAGCGGGCTGGCGGGCGAATCGATGGCAGCCAGCATGTCCACGGTGCGGACGCGCCACTGCATGGCGTGATGTCGATGGAAATGCTCGATGGCATCCCGGTAGCGCTCTGCCACGATGCTCGGATGGCATTCATGCAACAGGTAGTCCCTGCCGGCAGCTCTCCGCTGCATCACAAGGTCCGGTTCCGCGAACAGCTGGTCCAAAGCCTGCTCCAGCGCGGCATCATCGAACCCGCTCGGCAACTTCATCGCGGCCGAATCCGGAATCTGCGCGAACGCGCCATTGTCATTGAAGATCAAGGCCACGTCGTAGGCGAGGCAATCCAACGCTGCGGCCGAAGTTTCACCGCGCGACACCCCACGCAACTGCACGGCGGCATCCGCCGCGCTCAGGAACTGGGCATACGTCTCATCACTCACGAAGCCCGTCAGGCTGATGCGGCCACCACTCCTGGCAATGAGCTCGCTCATTTGCCGGCCGTACTCTCCGCCGGCGTTCTGGCCCACAAATACCAGACGCACGTCGGAGGAGCGCATCGCTTCTGACTCGAGGAAAGTGCGTGCAAGTCGCAAGCTGTGCTTGGTTGCATCGACGAATCCGAATGAGCAGATCAGCGGCTTCTCCACGGGCAGTCCCAGTGCAGCCTTGCCCTTTGCCTTGTCCACGTTGGATGCGACGGCCTTCTGGCTGCTGACTACCTGCACATTGGCTAGCATCGACTTTCCGTACCAGTGCTCGACCAGACCGGCACTGTGCTGCGAATGCAGGATCACGCCCACGGATCGGTCGATGACCTTGCGATTGGCCGGATACTCGGTGATGACCGGCAGGTCGTGTCCGGGCCCGTCCCGACGTGCCAACGCCGGCCAGCCGTGCGAGTAGTGCAAGTGCTCATCCCAGATGAACGGTTCCTGCCCAGTCAGTTGCAGGTGCTCGAGGATGTTGCTGAGCCAGAAATCGTGGAGCACAACGGTTCCCGGCACTTCCTCCAGCAATCGGAACATATAGGAATGGTGATCGGAATTTCCGAACTGGTACACGACCCGCTCGAATTCCTGTGCATGCTCACGCAGCCAGTCCGGAGAGTGGATGGGGAAGTTCGCGGCGAGGTAAGCATCGCTCACCTCATCGCCTCCGCAGATGAGGGTGATGTCGTAGTGGGCGTCAAGGAACGGCAACAACTGCGCAGAATATGCGGCAATGCCCGACTTCCCCGGTGGCAAGGGCGATACGAAGGCCATGCGCGGACGCTTGCTTGCGCTCGCGCTTGCACTTGGAACTACGCTGGTTTTGGCCTCGACCCACTGGTTGGCGCGTGCATGCGCCTGCTCCATTGCATCGAGCGCGATCCTCGCCGAGTTGTCCCAGGTAAAGCGCTTGGCCTGGGACGTACCATGCTCAATCAGCCGTGCGCGGAACTCCGCGTCCTGCAGCGCGCGCGTCATCTGGCGCGCCATGTCTTCGATGGAATAGGGATCGAACAGGGCCTGCTCGCTACCCACGACTTCCGGCAGGCTCGAAGTAGCCGCGGCGAGCACGGGCGCACCACATTGCATGGCCTCCAGCACCGGTAGGCCAAAGCCTTCGCACCAAGACGGAAAGACAAACAGATCACATAGGTTGTAGAAACGGACCAGGTCCTCTTCGCTCACGAAACCCGTCATGACGACGCGGCCGGGCGCCAGCCCATGTGCGCCAGCCAGCTTGAGCAGCGCATCACGCTGGGAATCCTGCACCTTGCACACGATCACGAGTTGGTAAGCATCCCGCAAATCGTTGGGAAAGGTGGCGTACGCATAGATTAATCGCTCGATGTTCTTGCGATGGTCGATGCCGCCCGTGTACATGATGAAGCGGTCCAGGCCGAAGCGATCCAACAGGCTCCGGCGCGCGTCCGGCGAAACCGTGATGCGCTGGAAATGATCATCGGCCGCACCGGTGATGTTCACTACCCGCACGGGGTCCAGGCCGAGGCGCTCGATGGCTTCCTGGCGCGAAAATCCGGAAATGGCCAGCAGCAAATCCGCCCTGCGGATCTCCTGGATCTTGCGCAGGTAGGTCTGCCGCATCCTCGGATCCCGTAGATAGATGTCCGGGTAGGCGTACGGAATCAGGTCATACAGGGTGATCCCGTGCAGGGTTGGCGTGGCCACATCGCCCCACGCCGTTGACGCATCGCCGGTGGGATTTTCGAACAGGCTGGTGCAATGCACGAAGTCAAAACCGCGCCAAGCCAGAGACGATTGCCGCAGCACCTTGGCCGCCTCGTGCCGCCAGGCGTCCTCGGCGTGCCATTCCGTGGAGTGCTTGAGCGTCCGGTACACAAGGACATTCGGGTCATCGTCATCCCTGCCGAAATCCGCCTTGACCTGGCGGACTCCCTCGGCAAAGGCGTCATTCAACAGGATGGTGAAGGAATGCTCCGTACCCTGGCGCAGCATGGCCTTGGCCAAAGACAGCGAATACCGCCCGATGCCGCGATCGCGGCTATCGACAGTCTGGCGGGATTGCATATCCAGGCCAATTTTCATTTGCGAGCTCTCCACCGTGGGTGGGCAGCATGGAGCCGACGCTCCAGTCGGTTCAATAGCTTGCTTTGGCTATTGGCTTGATTGCCCGCGACAGAGGACAGCGCATTCTGCTGCGCTGACGTGAACACCGTCGATTGCGGCTGCTCCCCCGCACGTGCCACCAACGCCCGCTTGAGTCGGCTGTTTTCCGGCAGGACGGCACGTGCCAATCGGCGGGCGATGCCAATTTGAGCGAAATACCGCAACGATTCGTGAAAGTACTGTGAAGCTCCGGCGCGGCTCCCGCGCATGAGCGAAATCATCATCCGCATGGGGGCGGTGACCTTCCACGATGAACTCCCAAGCAGTTCGTGCACCTTGGCCTGTGCCTGATGCAATTGCGCACTGCGTTCCTCCAGCATCTGGCCAGACAACTGCCATGCGGCCAGCGCATCTTCTTCGCTGGCCCTCAACCGCCTTACTTCGGCTTGCGCGTCGGCAACGTGCTGGGCCTGGCTTTGAAGATCCGCATTGGCCCGATCGCGCTCGTTGATGACGCCAAGGAGCTGCGCCTCCAGCGCCTGCATTCGGGCGTGCACCACGGCGAAGGTTGCGACCTGTTGACGGAGGTCATTGTTCTCTTCCTCCGCCTTGGCAAGCTCGTACTTCAGGTGGAAGGAGAAGGTCGACGTGGCGGTTCCGCTGATGGTGAACCCGTCAAACAGATTCGGGCCCACCTGGAACGCCGCAGCCAGGTGCGACTGCTGCTCCCAAACATAGTATCGATTCAAACCGTCGAAGTAGACGAATTGGTATCCCTTGTCCAGCAGGCCAGGTTCCCAGGAATGATGGCTGGGTGAATGATCCGCAGGTTCGACACTCTCGACCACCACGATCCAAGGATGCACCGTGGAGTCTTTCCAGCCCGCGAGCACCTGATCCTCGGCTCCTTCCACATCGATCTTCATCCAGTGGATGTCACGGTCCGGCAACTGTGCAAACAGATCATCGAGGGTAAGGACCGTTGTCAGCTCCTCGCGTACCTCGAAACCCTCGGCCGCGTGGCGCTGCGCGACCTCTTCCACGGTGGTGCTGAGGCCGGTCTCGATCACGTCGAAGAACTTGATCAGGCCATGCTGGGCCCCGACCGCGGCATGTATGTTCAGGTCACGCGGTCGATGCGAGCGCAATTCATCGTGGTAAGCGTGCGAAGGCTCAACGTTTACGCCCTGCCATCCGTGCTCGTAGAAAGCCAGACTGACCGAGTCGATGATGGGGCTGTTCGCGCCGACGTCGACGTAGAATCCATTCTTGACGTCACGCAGGGCGCGCCACAGCAGGACGTCTTCCAGGTTCTGCGCATAGGAGACAAACGGATTCATGCCTGCTCCGCATCCATTCGGGTTCGACTGATCTCGAATTCCGCGTCGATCCAGTTGGTTCCTATGAACACGGGCTGGTCGAGATTCAGCACATCAAATACGAGCATGTTGTCGGTCCATTCGTAGTTGTTCTCCAGATGCGTATCGGAACTCACCAACGCCGGGGACACCGAATAGGAGCCCGGGCCCAGGCTGCAGCGGAACGGCAGGACGAAGCGCACCCGGTCACCCGCACGCAGATCGGTCAATACCTGCCGCGTATGCCAGGTGTTGGTGCCCCAGACAATATGGCCCTGGCGATCCCGAATCATGTAGCCCAACACCAGGCGATCGATGTCCGTGTGGACAACGGCCTCCAGCACCAGTTCCACCTCATTGCCCACCCGCAGCATTTCCAGGCTTTTACCTGTCTGCGGATCATGGAAACCAAGATGCTCCACCATCACTTCGAACGAACCGCTGCGTGTGGTCACCCACCCGTGCTTCGCGCGCTTCTGCTCGATGGTCAGTTGGCTGTTTTCCTTTTCCGCGATCAAGGCGTTGTAGTAATCCACCACTTCTTCGGGCGAGCCCTCGCGGACGACGCGCCCCTGGTCCAGCAGGATCGCGCGATCACATAGCGACTTGACGTCGCCCATGGAATGGGAAACCAGCATGATCGACGTGCCCTCCTCCCTGAAGCGGCGCATGCGATCGAAACTCTTGTGCTGGAAGTAGCTGTCTCCCACCGACAGGGCTTCATCGACGATCAGCAGGTCAGGCTTGAAGGC
>DATLHT010000461.1:0-2734 GCA_035539795.1 Burkholderiaceae bacterium | reverse complement strand
CGCGAAGCGCTTGCGGGGAAATCTGGAAGCCCATGCCTGGGACGGCCAATGGTATCGGCGCGCCTGGTTCGATGATGGCACGCCGCTGGGCTCCAGCCAGAGCGATGAATGCAGGATCGATTCGATCTCGCAGAGCTGGTCGGTGTTGTCGGGGGCCGCGGATCCGGTGCGCGCGCGACAGGCGATGGCGTCGCTGGATCGCCATCTCGTCAAGCGCGAAGCAGGGCTGATCCAGTTGCTCGACCCTCCCTTCGACACGACACCAAAGGACCCCGGCTACATCCGAGGCTACGTGCCGGGCGTGCGCGAGAACGGCGGCCAGTACACCCATGCCGCAGTGTGGGCCGCGATGGCGTTCGCGCATCAGGGCGACACGGAGCGAGCCTGGGAACTGGCACGCATGATCAACCCGATCAATCACGCGCAGGATCCGGATGCCACCGCGCTCTACAAGGTGGAGCCGTACGTGCTCGCGGCCGATGTTTATGGCGTGGCACCGCACGTCGGCCGTGGCGGCTGGACATGGTATACCGGCTCCGCCGGCTGGATGTATCGCTTGCTGACCGAGTCGTTGCTGGGCTTGCAGCGCATCGGGGGCGAGTTGGTACTGCATCCCTGCCTGCCACGCGAATGGACGGACTACGAACTGCGCTACCGCTTCGGATCTAGCCTCTACGTCATCTCCGTCAAGCAACAGGATGCCGGCGCTACCACGCTACAACTGGATGGCGTCGAACAGGCAGGATTGCGTTTCGCACTCGTGGACGACGGCAACGTGCATCGGGTGGAAGCGAGCTGGTCCCGCGCGCCGATATGAAACCTCGTGCGCAGCTCGATGCTGAGCTGGATCGACTGGCGGTCATGCTGCCGCCATGGCTGGAGCATCTCCGACATGAAGCCCAATTCTGGCCCCAGTTCAATGCGCTCGCGAAAGAGATTCTTGATCAGGCTGCTGATGAAGATATCCCGTACGTGCAGGGACGCCTGGATTTCATGCTCAAGACACATGTGTTCGGGTTATCGGTAGCCGCCATCAACACTGACGCTGATCCGGCTGGCTGCCAGCCCCTGTAGACCGGGCTTCGATGTCCGATTTGGGTCGGAAGCAGTCAGACGACAGAAGCCGGTGCTAAACCGATCTTGCATCGGAAGCGCCAACGCCGCACAGGGAAGATCCTGGTCCTCTCTAAGCATTCCCGTCGCGTTTAAGCCCGCGCTTTGATCCATGGCGCCAGAACGCGCAACCATTGCGGCCGCCAGCTCAGCGTGAACGCGACGGAAAGTGCAGCCCCCGCAAGTGCCATGAACCACACCAGCACGGCCATCGTGGCGTGATCAGCGCTCAGGCAAAGCGCGAATGCAGCGAACAATGCGGCGCTGCCGAGCCACCGCAACACTTTGAGTGCCATCGGCGACGGCACGTGGTTCCAAGCCTGCTGGGCGTGCACTTGCATCGACAGCGCGAGCCAGCCCATGCCGACGACGCTGGCGATGATGGCCAATGTCAGAAGGCTGCCGTGAGACGCCGAATCAAGCACGCGCCACCCCCTGCGAAACCGCATGGCCCTGCCCGGTCTGCGGCGCACGCCGGCGCAGTTTCAGCGCAGCAAGGACGGCGATCACGGCGCCGCCGAGGATGAAAAGATCGACACCGGCCACCGGCCAGTAGCCCTGCGCAAGCGTTCGCAGGAGATGGTCGCCCGTGGTCACCCAGTTGAGGATCACCACGGACACGGCGAGCACGGCGATGGCCCAGCATTGTTCACGCCATGCCGGATTTGCTAGGCCGCGCGCCACTGGTGCGCTGCGCAGGCCCGCATGGACGAAAACCAAGGCCCACGTGCCCCAGAACGCATAACGTTCCCAGGCGCCACGCGCCGGCAGATCTTCGGGAAGCAGTCGGTTGGCGGCCAGGATGCCTAGCGTCGCCAGGACCATGCCCGTCACCGTCGTCACCGCGAGCGCATCGACGATCCGTGCGCCCTGGCTTCCCAGTTGGGCATGCTGGCGCTTGCGCTTCTCGACGAAGAACACAAAGCCGGTCGCGATGCACACCGCGCCCGCCAGACCACCCAACACATACAGCCAACGCAGCAACCAGTGGCGGAAATGCTGCAGATGAAGGCCTGTCAGGAATTCCGCCATGCGGCCCACCGGCGTGGCGGCAGGATCTTCGCGGATCAACTCGCCAGTGGCGGCCTTGAAGTGGATGCCGTCTCCGACCAGCGCGATGCGGTCGGTGCCCGCGCGGTACACGCTGACGTAACCGTTGGCGTCGCCGACATGCTGGAGCACCAGGAAGCCCACGTCGCCCGCCTTGTCCTTGGCCTGCCAGCGGCGCTGGGCGTCGGCGACCATGGCATCGACATTCGCCAGGCCTGCGGGCACGCCGGCGCGCTGGTGCGGCAGGCCGGTCTCGCGCGCTTCCACTTCGGCATGCAGGTCGTGCAGCTCGTGCAACTGCGTATGGCCAAGCGGGAAGTAATAGGTCGCTGCGAAGATGAGCAAACCGGTCAGAGCAAAGAAGAAGTGGAACGGCAACGCCACCACGCCGGTGAGGTTGTGCAGGTCCAGCACGCTGCGCAGGCGCGCCTTGCCCGGCCGGAAGGTGAAGAACTCCCGAAAGATCTTGCGATGCATGACCACACCGCTGACCAGCGCGGCGAGCATTACCAACGCGGACAGCCCCACAATGAAGATGCCCAGGTTCTTCCAATCCAGCGTCAGGCTGTAG
>DATLHT010000460.1:0-2795 GCA_035539795.1 Burkholderiaceae bacterium | reverse complement strand
AGTGGTGGGAGCGGTGGCACTGGCCGGAGCCGCGCTGCACGCACTGCGCGCGACGCAGGCTGGATGGATGGTGGCCGGCGGGGCTCCCGCGCTGGATCCCGCCCTGCTGATGCACGTAGTGCGGCTCTACAACGCCTTCGCCATGACGGCGCTCGCGGTCGGTTTCCTGATGTTCGCGCACGTCCGGCTGCGTGCCTCACTGGAACGGCAGATTACGCACGACGCACTGACTGGCGCGCTCTCGCGTAGAGGCTTTATGGACGCCTGCGACGCCATGCTGAAGCGCGCCGACCGGCTCGGTCGCCCGGTATGCCTGGCATTCATCGATCTCGATCATTTCAAGACCATCAATGATGTGTATGGTCACTTCGGCGGAGACCGCGTGCTGGAGCACTTTTCTGCCAGCACCACCCGTAGCATCGGAAGCGAGCACGCCTTCGGCCGTCTCGGCGGCGAAGAGTTTGGGCTGCTGTATCACAATATAGCGCTGGAAGACGCACGCCTGCATTCCTATCGCCTGCGTACCGATATCGAGCGGCACGGATGTCCATCCGACGACCACTGGATCATGTACACAGTCAGCATCGGACTGGTGGAACGCCATCCAGGCGAGTCGCTCTCCGCCCTCCTGCAGCGCGCCGATGCGGCGCTCTATGCCGCCAAGGCTGCCGGACGCAACGCCGTCAGCGTGGGACGGGAGAATGGAGCGAATGCGCTGATGGAGCTGGGCGCGGCAGCGCACTGAAACCACACGGGCAACGCAGTGCCCGCGGGCCCGTCGGGATCGCGCCGGACCGGCGGCAACTGTACTGCCGTGCAGCCGACCGAATACCCTTTCCCTGGAAGATGCGCTCCGGCGACGGCTGGACCGTGCCCACGCTGGCGCCGTCACCGACATACAACCGGGGTGGCTTAGACGCCATCCCCGACGGCGAGCGGCGCGGGCACCTGGACGATTTCAAAAGCCATTTCCACGCCGACCAGCGTGGGACAGGTCACGGTTTCGCCACATCGGCGGCCGAGGAATGGCAACCCCATCGGCGACGTCGCGCAGATCTGGCCCGCCGCGAGATCGGCCTCGCCCTCAGCGACCAGCGTCAAGCGGACAAGCTCATTGCAGGACGTATCGAGGCAGAGAAAACTCACCCCGGTGGCGATGATGTCGGGCGGTACTGACGCCGCATCGACGATATCCGCGCTATCGAGAAAACGCAGTA
The DNA here is from genome assembly GCA_035539795.1 of Burkholderiaceae bacterium. Lineage (GTDB taxonomy): Bacteria > Pseudomonadota > Gammaproteobacteria > Burkholderiales > Burkholderiaceae > Imbroritus. The sequence goes on along the minus strand of DATLHT010000460.1, from coordinate 1,578 downwards.
GCCGGCGGCGCCGCTCTCCACGCATTGTGTCGGCAGTGGAACGGATGTGCGCGGCTTCGCAGTCGGAAATCAGGGGAAGTGCATGCATGGCAGAATGCGGGCCTGCGGTTGGTCCGGCCCGATCCCGCGTATCGTAACCGTTTGCGCACGCTTTTCAAGTGACAGGGACATCATCGCCCTTGCCCGCCAGCGCAACTCCCCCCCTTAGCAGGAGCGAGACGCGCACCGATCCGGCGCACGCGCGATGCTATGATGGCGGCACACCCGCCGTGCATGCCATTACTGTTCCATCCCCATATCAAGCTCGATCGCTCTACCCGATGCCCGGTCTTCGCCATCTCCCCGTTGAACAACTCGTCCCCGGCATGCGCGTGGAAAAGCTGGATGTGCCGTGGTCGCGCCACCCGTTCGTCCATGCCCAGTTCACTGTCGAATCGCTGCAGGATGCCATCAATCTGCGGAACAGCGGCGTGCGAACCGTGTGGATCGCCGATGCCGACGACATGCCGCCATCGCCTGCCGCATCCATGCAACGCAGTCTCGGCGAAGAAATCGGTTACGCCGACCGCATGCGCACACATACCGTGCGGGCAGTCCGCTCGTTCTACGATGGCGCGCGCGTCGGCCATCTGCAGCTCGATGAGGAGTTGCCGGCGATCATGGACAACGTGGCGCAATCGCTGGCGCGCAACAGCACAGCCTTGCTAACGCTGGTGCGGCTGCGCTCGAAGGATGAGTACACCTATCTGCATTCCGTGGCGGTCGGCACCCTGATGACCAGTTTTGCCCAGCGCCTGGGTCTGTCACCGAGCGAAGTGCGCGATGCTGGCGTAGGCGGCATCCTGCATGACATCGGCAAGATGGCAGTACCGCTGGAGATCCTGAACAAACCCGGCGCCCTGACGCCCGAAGAATATGCCGTGGCGCAAATCCATCCGGACAAGGGCCACGCCATGCTGTTGCAGCACGGCGTGACCGAGGCCGCCCTGGATATCGCCCACCATCATCACGAGAAGATGAACGGCTCAGGCTACCCCATGGGCCTGAAGGGTGACGAGATTCCCTTGCTGGCCCGCATGGCCGCGATTTGCGACGTGTACGATGCCCTCACAGCCGAACGACCCTACAAGAAACCCTGGCCGCCGCCTGTGGCACTGGGCCGCATGTCGGAATGGGATGGTCACTTCGATCCGAAGCTGCTGCGCGTGTTCATCGACATGGTGGGTATCTATCCCGCTGGCACCTTGGTGCGGCTGGACTCCGGCTATCTGGCGATCGTGCTGGATCAGAACGAGCATGCGCTGCTACGGCCGGTCGTGAGTGTTATCTACGATACGGCGACCGAGGAGCGTGTCACGCCGCGCCGCCTGAACCTGCTGCACGCGCAGGAGCGCATTGTCGCCTGCGAGGAACCCGAGCGCATCGGCATGCACGATATCGTGCCGCTGTGGCGTGAACTCGCCTCCGACTAGCGCCGCGCCCCTACGCTTGGCGCGCTCAAGTTCGGGGCGGTTGACTCGCTTCGGCACCTGAATCCGGCACCGGACTGGATGCCGAAGCCGAAGCCGAAGCCGAAGC
>DATLHT010000459.1:0-1888 GCA_035539795.1 Burkholderiaceae bacterium | reverse complement strand
GTTCACGGTGTGCCGTTTCGACGGTCACTGAGGCCCAGGCTGGGGGCTCATCGTCAGCTGTGCCGGAGGGCGTGTACCCGACCAGTGCAACTGGCCGTGGGATCAGCGTACAGGTGGATCGTCCGTGCCAGATGGAGCGGGGGCGACATCGCGGGGCGCATCGCCGGAGCGCAGCGGCGGCGGAGGCGACATGCCCATCGACACATAGATGCTGGTGAGCTTGTCCACGCCGATGTTCGCCGGCTTGACCCACTCCGCCGGTACATAGAGCAACCCGCCACCGATCGGCACTGGCGCGGTCGGTACCAGCACCGCGTAGTAGTCACGGCCATCGAGATTGACCGGATCGGGATTCGGCATCAGCGCCAGCACTGCCACGCCGTCGCCGCCAAAGAAGCACCACACCGGGCTCATAGTGCCGATATCCCGATCCTGATTCTGATCGAGCACGCGCACGAAGCGGTCGGCGAGGTTGTACAGGCTGCCGATCAGCGGAATGCGACGCAGGGTGAGGTTGATCAGCTGCGCCAGCGGGCGCTTGAGCCGCGACTGCACCGCGACGCCGAGCGGATAGATGCCGATCAGCAGCAGGATGGTGCCGATGAAGTACGCCAGCATCGGAGTGCTGACGAATGGCTGGCCCAGCGCGCCGAAGAGCTGGCCGATGACACTGTCCGGACCGATGAACTGGTTGAGCAGGCCCACCAGCCAGCCAATGATGGTGATCGTGACGAACAGTGGCAGCAGAGCGATTGCCCCGGCCAGCCAGGTGGTAAGGATGGGGCGCAGGCGGGTTTTGAGCTTGGCGAACATGGGGGAGACAAGGCAATGGTAGTCCCGCATTGTAGCGAGCCCCGGTGACGCATGGTCGTGCGTGGTCCTGTGCCGTGCTCAGGATGCCGCAGGCGCATGCTCGAGAACCCGCCGCAGTTGCTCCAGGTCGCGCGCCACCCACGCCGCGTCGCCGTCGAAGCGTGCCATGTCCATGTCCGGCAACCTGAACAATGTCAGCGAGACCAGCGTGTCCGGCGCATCCGCGCCATGGGCCATGGCACGCAGCGGCACGTAGACCGTCGTGCCGTCGGGCAGCGTGACCCAATGGTCCGCCACCCCGAACGCGTTGGCCGGGGAAAATCGCACCTGCACCGGGCCGGCGTCACTGGCGGCTTTCCACACCAGTGGATCGGTCGCCGTCAGCGTCAGCCCGCCGGCAAGGCCGGACGCCCAGTGCCGGAAATTCGCCGGGACGCCGAGGAATGCCATCACTTCTGCGAGCGGGCGGGTAATCCTGACTGAAATAGTGCGTGAATCGGCGGGCATCGAAAGTCTCCATCAGGGGATGCGTACGTATCGTGCAAGGTCCGTACCGTGGTGATATGCGGGCCATGGTACGTCATCCTGCAGCACGCGATTGGGAGCAGGTAGATGGCCAAACGCAGCGCGGCGGCCGTTTCCCGGCTAGAATCGGTATCTTATGCGCCCAGCAGAGGCGCCTGCTTCTCTTCCTGTGATTGATGCCAATTCCACTTCCGCCTGAGCCGAACAAGGACGCATCTGCGCCCGCCGACGAGAAGCCGCGCGGACTCGCGGCCATTCCTGCACTTGCCCCGCTGACCCAGCGCGCCTTCGCCATGTTGTGGACCACCTGGCTGGTCGCCAACATCTGCATGTGGATGAACGACGTCGCGGCGGCGTGGATGATGACCTCGCTGACGCACTCGCCGCTATGGGTGGCGCTGGTGCAGACGGCCGCGACCCTGCCCGTGTTCCTGCTGGGCTTGCCGAGCGGCGCGCTGGCCGACATCCTCGATCGGCGGCGCTACTTCATCGCCACGCAGTTCTGGGTGGCCGCCGTGGCCCTGGTGCTGTGCGTGTTCATCATGGCTGG
>DATLHT010000458.1:0-3286 GCA_035539795.1 Burkholderiaceae bacterium | reverse complement strand
TTACTCCCTTGACCATCCTGCTCGCTGAAGCCGCCACGCTCGGCCATGGCCCGGCAGCGACGCTGATCCAGGCGCGCTTCCTCGATACCATGCTCGGCTGCCTCATCGGCCTGGCGGGTGGGATTTGCCTGCACAACACGCGTTTCCGTGCGATCGTCGGGCGGTACCTGCGACGCATGATTCCGGCCCACCGCATTCCCTAGCGCACCATTTGCACCGTGCTGAAAGCCGGGCTTCAGAGCCGCGCCTTCAACTCACGGACAAGCGCCTCGGCGGCTGGCGACAGTTGCGCATTCCAGCGCCGGATCAATGAAATCGGATGGGTAAAGCCGGCGGCCGGCAATTTGCGTGTCTGCAGCCCCAGCTCCTTGGCAAACCTGACGATATACCCCGGCTGGACCGTCACGCCCAAGCCAGCCTTGACGAGGCCGAGCGCCGTCAGCACGGTTCCGGACTGCAGGGTGGAAACATAGTCGAGGCCTTTCTGCTGGTAGACGCCATCGACCGTCCGGCGCACGCCGAAATCGGTATGCAGGGAAACATGCGGGTATTGCGCCAGCTGTTCCCAGGTCACCCGACTTTTGCTCGCCAGCGGATGATCCGGGCTGAACATGGCATGCATGTGCTCGTCGTACAGCGGTTCGACCTGGAGGCTAGGATGCGACTGCGTCAGCGATACCAGCCCGAAGTCAGCCTTGCCATTGATGACATGCTCGATCGTCGCATCGGTGGAACGCTCATGAAGCTCGATGCGCAGACCCGGGTGGCGGCTGTGCAGCGTACGTACCGGTTCGATCAGCAAGCCATGCATCATCATCGGCGAGGCTGCCACGCTGATCTCGCCCACATCCAGGCTGGCCAGGCCGCGCAGCGTCCGTTCGGCGACCTCCATGGTGCCGAGAATCTCGCACGCATAACCGTACAGGTGATGGCCCCACAGGGTCGGCTCCACCTTGCGCGTCGAGCGCTCGAACAGGCGGCTGCCGACCTTGGCTTCCATTTCCTGGCACAGCTTGCTGACGGCCGACTGGGTCATGTGCATGGCCTGCGCAGCCGCACTGAAGCTGCGCAGTTCGTACACGGCACGGAAAACCCGGAATTCGCGGATGGTGAGGTTCATCCCACCAATGATAGCGGGTGTGCCGCCCTCCGGCAGGCGGCACATCGGACTCATTTTTTCTTCTTGCGATCGAAGAAGTGCTGCATGTATTCCTGCGGCTCGCTGGTTTCATAGCTGGCGCCAAACATCGCGATGCTCTCCTTGAGGCCACGCTCGATGTTCGGATCTTCCCAGGTGCGCAGCAGCGCCTTCTGGGCGCGCACGCCGCGCGGGCCGCATTCGAGGATTTCGCTCACGGTATGGGCAATCGCTGCGTCGATGGCCTCCGGCTCCACCACCTCGTTCAGGAAGCCCCAGCGCAGCGCCTTGTCAGCGTCGATGGCGGCGCCCGTCAGCAAGAACCAGCGCGTATTGCCCTCGCCGATCAGGCGCGGCAGCAGGTTGGCGTGGATCACCGAAGGAATGCCGATGCGCACTTCAGGCATGGCGAAATGCGAGGCCGTGGTGCCGACGCGGATATCGCACGCGGCGGCAAACTCCAGGCCGCCGCCCATGCACCAGCCCGCCAGCCGCGCGATCGTCGGCACGGGGAAGTCGCGGATCGCCTCACAGAGACCACCGAGCCGGGTGATGAAATCCACCGCGGTTTCCGGATTCAGCTTGGCCAGTTCGTAGATATCGGCACCGCCAATGAAGGCTTTGTCGCCCGACCCGCGCACAATCAGCGCACGCACACGCTCGTCGCGCGCCAGTGCACGCAGCGTACGCGTGAGTTCGATCACGGTCGGGGTGTTGAGGATGTTCAGTGACGTACCGTTGTCGATCTGTAGCGTGGCGACACCACGATCGTCGATCGTCAGGGTTGCATGTTCGAGTTGCATGACCAGGAGTCCTATCAAGATGATTCAGGGAACGTGTCGACGGCGTGCGCGCCGAGCGCCGGCGACGGTGCCACCGCGACAGCGTGCGCCGACGGCGCGCGGAAGCGAGGCGCGATGCGACGCAAGGCACGGCCGTTCTGCTGCGTGGCGGTATCGAAAAAGCCAATGGCCTGCAATTGCGGATCGTCAAGCAGATCCTCCACGCGATTCACCGGGCAGCACGGAATGTCCGCTGCCTCCAGCAACGCCAGCCATTCCGCACTGGTACGCGTGACCAGCAGTTCGGAGAGGTAGCCGTAGATCGCGTCGTAGTTGTCCGCGCGCGCCGCTGCGGTCTGGAAACGCGGATCGGCGTCGAAGACGTCCATCGCATCGATGGCGGCAAAGAAGCTGCGCCAGTGCTTGTCGTTGTAGACCACCACGGCGATGTAGCCATCCAGCGTGCGGTATGGCTTGCGGTGCGGCGTAATCAGGCGGCTGTAGCACATCGGCCCGGCAGCCGGCTCGAAGGTCGCGCCACCGAGATGGTCGGCCAGCACGAAGGCCGCCAGTGTCTCGAACATCGACACCTGCACATAGTCGCCCTGCCCTGTGGCTTGCCGACGATATAGCGCGGCCAGCGTGGCATGCGCCGCCGTGAGGCCGGTGACGCGATCCGCCACCAGCGTCGGCACATAGCTCGGCGCGCCGCCGGTCTGGCGCGCAAACAGTTCGGCAAGGCCGGTCTGTGCCTGGATGATGTCGTCGAACGCCGCGCGTCCGGCATACGGACCATCCTCGGCATATCCGCTCAATTCCACGTACACCACCGAGGGATGCAGCGCGCGGATGGCCGGCTCGTCGAGCCCCAGGCGGCGCATCGCCTGCGGGCGGATGTTATGGATGAAGACATCGAATTCCGGCAGCATGCGCAGCAGGTGCGCGCGGCCTTCCGGCTGCTTGAGATCGAGCACCAGGGATTGCTTGCCTTCGTTCGCATGCAAGAACATGGCACCCATGCGCGGCTCGGTCTTGGCGCCGGCATGGCGCATCACATCGCCCTCCGGCGCTTCGATCTTGACGACCTCGGCGCCGTAGTCGGCCAGCAGCTGCGTGCAGGCCGGACCCATGATGACCGAACTCAGGTCTAGAACCCGGACCCCGGCCAGCGGCCGGGCGGCAGCAGATGTGGCAGATGCGGTCATTGCTTCTCGACGCCCGCCTTGGCGGCACGCGCTTCCCAGATACCGCGCTGAGCGACGGTGAAGGCGGCGTGTTCCTTGACGCTGTTGGGGCTGGCCACCATGCCCATGCGCGTCAGCTTGTCGATCACCGCGGGGCGCTGCAGCACGGTGTTGATTTCCTT
>DATLHT010000457.1:0-6813 GCA_035539795.1 Burkholderiaceae bacterium | reverse complement strand
GTATTTCCACTGCGGTGGAAGAAGGCGAGTGGCTGGTGGCGCATGCCTACGAGGTGTCGCGCTCGCGCAAGATCGGCAGCTACCAGGTGAAGATCACACGGGCACGCGATGGCGAGCACATCGCGATGCTGCACGGCACGGTCTACGTGCTGGACAAGGCGGTCGAAGCGCCGGTTGGCATAGACCTGTGATGGGTGCGCTTACAGGAGAGCCACTCCATGGCCGGGGCCGACAGCGCCTTCGTTCGCTCAAACGCCTCGCGCGCTCGGGGAGTGGCGCGGACGCCGCGCCCGCGCTCAGGCTTCAGAGCCAGGCGATCGCGCTGGCGCTGCTGGACCGCAGCATCAAGTTCAAGCACCGCCGACTGGCCATCCTCCGATTGAAAGAGGCCGCTGCGCTAGGCGCCTCCATCGAGACCGAGCAATGGTCGTACTGCAGGAGCGTCGTTGCTTCCGGGCAGGACCTCGCGCTGCGCGTCGAATTTTCGAAGGCCGTCACAAGCTCGCTCGAAGCGGGGCGGCCGCTTCACGGTGCCGAAACGATTCTTGAACACGCATGAGCCACGAAACGAAAGCCTCAAAGCGATGAGTGACTTGATTCTCGAAACACGTCAGCTCACCAAAGAATTCAAGGGATTCACCGCGGTCAGCAAGGTGGATCTTTCGGTGGTGCGCGGCTCCATTCACGCCCTGATCGGGCCGAACGGTGCGGGAAAGACCACCTGCTTCAATCTGCTCACCAAATTCCTCGAGCCGACTCGCGGCACGATTCTGTTCAACGGCCAGGACATCACCGGCGAGCGCCCCGCACAGATCGCACGGCGCGGCATCATCCGCTCCTTCCAGATATCCGCCGTGTTTCCGCACCTCACCGTGCTGGAAAACGTGCGCCTGGGTCTGCAGAGAAAACTGGGCACGTCCTATCACTTCTGGAAGAGCGAGAAGTCACTCCAGTCGCTCGACGCGCGCGCTCGAGAACTGTTGACCGAAGTGGGCCTTGAGCCGTTCGCGAGCGAACTGGCAGTGAACCTGCCCTACGGCCGCAAGCGCGCGCTCGAAATCGCCACAACGCTCGCGATGGACCCCGAGCTCATGCTGCTCGACGAACCGACACAAGGCATGGGCCACGAGGATGTGCAACGCGTGGCCACGCTCATCAAACGCGTGTCGGCGGGTCGCACGGTCTTGATGGTCGAGCACAACATGAGCGTGGTCTCCACCATTGCCAGCACCATCACCGTGCTGCAGCGAGGCGTCGTGCTGGCCGAGGGGTCGTACGAAGCAGTCTCCGCGAATCCCTTGGTCATGGAGGCCTATATGGGCACCGTCAACGGTCAACTGGAAGGTGCCCACTGATGCCCGCCGCGCTTGAAATCACGGGGTTGCAGGCCTGGTATGGCGAGTCGCATGTGTTGCATGGCGTCGAGCTGGTGGTGCAGCCCGGCGAAGTGGTCACGCTGCTGGGCCGCAATGGCGCGGGCCGCACGACCACGTTGCGCGCGATCATGGGGCTGGTGGGCGCGCGGACCGGCAAGATAGACATCAACGGCAAGGAAACCATCGGCATGCCGACGCACCGCATTGCGCACTTGGGCGTTGGCTATTGCCCGGAAGAGCGGGGCATTTTCGCCAGCTTGTCGTGCGAAGAAAACCTGATGCTGCCACCGCCATTGAAAGGGGCAGCGAAGGGCATGTCGATCGAAGAGATCTACGCCATGTTCCCCAACCTCGCAGAACGCCGGCACAGCCAGGGCACGCGCCTGTCAGGGGGTGAGCAGCAGATGCTGGCCGTAGCACGCATCCTGCGCACTGGCGCCAGGCTGCTTCTGCTGGACGAAATCTCCGAAGGCCTCGCGCCGGTCATCGTGCAGGCGTTGACGCGCATGATTTCCACGCTGCGCGCCAAGGGCTACACCATCGTGATGGTGGAGCAGAACTTCCGTTTCGCCGCGCCGCTGGCCGACCGCTTCTATGTCATGGAGCACGGCCGGATCGTCGAGAAATTCTCCGCGGCAGAGCTCGAAGCAAAGATGCCGGTGCTCAAAGAGCTGCTGGGTGTTTGAGGATTGCACACGATGACAAACATCTCCATGGCCGCCCTGTCAAGTCAGTTGTTGCTGGGCTTGGTCAATGGATCGTTCTACGCGATCCTCAGTCTGGGGCTTGCCGTGATCTTCGGCCTCCTCAACGTCATCAACTTCGCGCATGGCGCACTGTTCATGCTGGGCGCCGTCGTCACATGGATGGCGATGCACTATGCCGGCGTCAACTACTGGGTGATGCTGATCGGAGCGCCGCTCATCGTTGCCATTCTGGGCGTGCTCATCGAGCGCCTTTTCCTGCGCTGGATCTACAAGATCGACCACCTGTATGGCCTGTTGCTCACGCTGGGCCTCACGCTGTTGGTCGAAGGCCTGCTCCGCTCGGTCTATGGTGTATCGGGTTTGGCCTACGATGCGCCCGAATTGCTCTCTAGTGCCACGGACCTGGGTTTCATGGTGTTGCCCAACTACCGCGCCTGGGTCGTCATCGCCTCGCTCACCGTCTGCTTCGCCACGTGGTACATGATCGAGAAGACCCGCCTGGGCGCCTACCTTCGCGCGGGCACCGAGAACCCCCGGCTGGTCGAAGCGTTTGGCATCAACGTGCCGCTGATGGTCACGCTGACCTACGCCTTCGGCGCCGCACTGGCTGCCTTTGCGGGCGTGCTCGCCGCACCGGTGATACAGGTGTCGCCGCTGATGGGACAGAACCTCATCATCGTGGTGTTCGCGGTGGTGGTGATTGTTGGCATGGGCTCGATCATGGGGGCCATCCTCACCGGCCTTGGACTGGGTTTGGTCGAAGGACTGACCAAGGTCTTCTATCCCGAAGCGTCTTCCACCGTGGTGTTCATGATCATGATCATCGTGCTGTTGATTCGCCCCGCCGGCCTGTTCGGCAAAGAAAAATAAGGCAAGACCCATGGATATGAAGAAGCTCTCCAGGGTGGCCTACGGACTGCTGCTGCTCTGCCTCATCGCCGCGCCGTTCCTGGGTGCCTATCCGGTGTTCGTGATGAAGCTGTTGTGCTTCGCCCTGTTCGCCGCGGCCTTCAACCTGTTGCTGGGCTTTGCGGGCCTGCTGTCTTTCGGACATGCGGCTTTCCTCGGAGGTTCGGCATACGTCGCGGGCCATGCGATGAAGGTCTGGGGACTGACGCCCGAGCTGGGTTTGCTCGCGGGCTTGCTCGCCGGGGCGTTCCTGGGCTGGATCTTCGGCATGCTGGCCATCCGCCGCCAGGGCATCTATTTCGCGATGATCACACTGGCGCTTGCGCAGATGACGTTCTTCATCGCCTTGCAAGCCAAATTCACAGGCGGCGAAGATGGCCTGCAAGGCGTGCCGCGTGGCAAGCTGTTCGGCCTCATCGATCTGGCCAGCGACCTCACGATGTACTACGTCGCGCTGGTCGTGGTCGTGCTTGCGTTCCTCCTGATTGTTCGCACTGTTCACTCGCCTTTCGGCCAGGTGCTCAAAGGCATCAAGGAAAACGAGCCGCGGGCCATCTCGCTCGGGTACGACGTGAACCGTATAAAACTGACGGCCTTCGTGATCTCCGCCGCGCTTTCAGGCCTCGCAGGTTCGCTCAAGACGCTGGTGCTGGGCTTCGCGACGCTGAGCGACGTGCACTGGACGGCGTCAGGGCACGTCATCCTGATGACGCTGCTGGGTGGCCTCGGTACCTTGTCGGGTCCCCTGGTCGGTGCCGCCGTGGTCGTGCTGCTCGAAAACAAGGTCGGCGAATTCGGCGGCTTCCTCGCGCGCCTGACCACGGTGGACTGGTTCAACACCCTGGGCGAATCGGTGACGATGGTCACAGGCCTGATCTTCGTGGTCTGTGTGCTGACCGTCCGCAAAGGAATCATGGGCGAGGTCATCGCCTTCCTGTCAAAAGTCAAACGGTGACGCGCAGACCTTGCGATGGACCTGGCCGTCAGGTTCAAGAGGTATGCGTCAACGCCCACATGAATTCAAACGCTTCTTGGATAGAAAAACTGGAGACCCACGTGAAAAAAGTATTCTCAAAAACCATGACCGGTTGCGCACTCGCGACCGTTTTAGCCGGCACAGCGCATGCCCAGATGTCCGATCAGGTCATCAAGATCGGTTTCATCACCGACATGTCCAGCGCCTACGCCGACGTTGACGGCAAAGGCGGCGTGGAGGCGATCAAGCTGGCCATCGCGGACGCAGCCGCTGGCTTGAAGGGGGTGAAGGTCGAGCTGCTGACGCTAGACCATCAGCACAAGGCGGATATCGCGTCATCGAAGGCGCGAGAATGGTTTGACCGGGAGGGACTCGATCTCCTCATCGGTGGCACGAATTCGGCCACGAGTCTGGCGATGGCGCAGGTAGCGGCCGAGAAGAAGAAGCCCTTCATCGCGGTGGGGGGCGGGACGACACGGTTGACCAATGAGGAGTGCTCACCGTACACCATCCAGTACGCGTACGACACGGCGGCCACCGCCAGGACAACGGCGGGTGCCGTCGTGGCCCTGGGTGGAAAGACCTGGTATTTCATGGCCGCCGATTACGCCTACGGCGCGTCCCTCCAGAAAGAAGCCAGCGATGTGGTGGTCGCTCGGGGGGGCACTGTGGTGGGGTCCGTCAAGCACCCGTTGTCGGCCCCGGATTTTTCTTCGTTCCTCTTGCAGGCGCAAGCCTCGAAGGCACAGGTGCTTGCGTTCGCCAATGCAGGCTCCGATCTCATTGCCTCGATCAAAGGCGCCCGGGAATTCGGTTTGACCAAGAACATGATGCTGGCGGCCCCGCTCATGTTCGAGACCGACATCAATGCGCTGGGACTGCCGGTGACGCAAGGGATGTACACGAGTTCGGCATGGTATTGGGACACCAATGAGGAGACGCGGGCATGGTCCAAGCGCTTCCTGGCGGTGGCCAAGCGCCAACCAACATTCCTGCACGCCGCGGACTACTCGGCGACCCGGTTCTACCTCGAAGCCGTGTTGGCCACCGGCACGGACAATGCCGACAAGGTGTTGGAGAGAATGAAGTCAACGCCCGTCAATGACATGTTCACCAAGGGCGCGCGGATCCGCCCCGATGGGCGCCTCAACAAGGAAATGTTCTTGCTGCAGGTCAAGAAGCCCGAGGAATCCAAATACGCGTGGGACTTTTTCAAGGTCGTGAAAACCCTCCCGGGCGAGGACGTGCTGATCAAGAAATCCGAATCGACATGCCAGTACTGGAAGTAGGCGCGTGCAGGAAAGCAAGAAGATGATTCAACTCAGCCCACAGTCGACCATTGGCCAGGTGTTTGACGAAGCCGTCAAGAAGTACGGCAAGAATCTGCTGTTGATGGCGCCCAGGAATGCGCAGCGTGCCTACGCGCCCGAGGGTTATGCGATCACCTACGCCGATGCCAAAATGGAAGTGGATCGGCTGATCTCGGTGTACGCACGCGCCGGCTATGGAACCGGGCACCGTGTCGGGCTTGACCTGGAAAACCGGCCCGAGCATTTCTTCCACAAACTGGCCCTGAACTCGCTAGGCGTCTGCTGCGTTCCGCTGAACTGCGAGCACCGTACCAACGAGCTTCAGTACGTCGTGGACCATTCGAAGCCGGACCTCATCGTTGCCGCCGCCAATCGGATCTCCTTTGTGCAAGCGGCCGTTGGGGATCGCGCGGCGATTTGCGCGGAGCATGAGGTCCTCCTGACCCTGCCCAGGGCGGTGCGCGCATCCAGTCACGAACCGATTTCTGGTGAGACGCCGGCCAGCATTCTGTACACCTCTGGAACGACGGGCCGACCGAAAGGCTGTGTGCTGTCCCACGGCTATGAGTTGGAGTCGGGCGCCTGGTACCTCTCGCGCGGCGGTCTATCGACCTTTGTTGAAGGTGGGGACCGGCTGTACAACCCACTCCCGCTGTACCACGTGAACGCATCGGTCTTTTCCTTCTACTGCGTCCTGCTCGCCGGGAACTGTCAGGTCCAGGGGGATCGGTTTCACCCCAGCCGCTGGTGGCAAGAGGTCGTGGAGTGCGAGGCCACGGTGGTGCACTACCTCGGCGTCATTGTCCCCATGCTGTTGGGGCAGCCCGCATCGCCATTTGAGCGCGCCCACAAGGTGCGTTTTGGCGTCGGTGCCGGCGTTGAAGCGACCTTGCATCAGAAGTTCGAGGAGCGGTTTGGCTTCCCCTTGATCGAGGTGTGGGGCATGACCGAAATGGTCGGGGGATTTTTTGACAACCACCCGCCCCGATCCGTTGGCACGCGGGCATTCGGAAGAGTGCCATCGGAGGGGTTGGAAGCCCGGATCGTCGATGCCAACGATGTGCCCGTGCCACCGGGCACCACCGGTGAACTCACGGTTCGCTACTCCGAGACGACCCCCCATCGACGGTGCTTCAGCGGCTATCTGGATGACCCCGCCGCCACCGCATCCGCGTGGCGAGGCGGCTGGTTTCACACCGGCGATCTGGTCCGACAGACCCCCGACGGGGTCATGCATTTTGTGGATCGCAACAAGAACATCATCCGAAGATCGGGCGAGAACATCGCGGCGGCGGAGATCGAGGAAGTGCTGCAAAGCCATCCGCTGGTCCGGCAGGCGACGGTCATTGCCGTGAAGGACGAGATCCGTGAAGAAGAGATTTTCGCCTGCGTTGTGCTCGCGTCGGAGACGGGCTGCGAAGAAGTCGCCGGACAACTTTTTGCGTTTTGTGCGGACCGGCTGAGCTACTACAAGGCACCTGGCTACATCTGGTTCACAGACCAGATTCCAAAGAGTGGCACGCAGAAGGTACAGA
>DATLHT010000456.1:0-9308 GCA_035539795.1 Burkholderiaceae bacterium | reverse complement strand
GATTACCTGTCCTGGGAAATCGAACTGGCGGCAGCGCACCCGCACGGCTGATCCGCATCTGGCCGCACGAGCACACGGGGTATCAAGCCCTTGATCCGGACCGGTCGGCACACGGCCACCCCCACGACCGCAACTGGACCTCAAGTGGCATACGGCTTGCTTCAGTCCGCTTGGGCACGCGCCGGCGTGCCCAAGCGAATTCCCGCAAGCCTTCCGTGCGGGCCGTATCCAAGGTCAACCGATGCTGTGCCGCCCCTGTGCGCGCGTGCGCGCCACCCTGCAATCCCATCGCCATGCCCTGCATTGGGGCATCGTGCACGGTCTGCCGTACACAATCTTTGTGCTGCTTGCGCTGCATACCGGACATCACGTCTGGTATGGCGCAGCCATTGCCGCCGTGTGGACCGCACTGGCGGATCTCGTCGGCCCGGTGCATGCCCGCCTCCGCAATATGGCGATTCTTGCCGTGGCCGGCAGTCTCGCGTGTGGGCTCGGCGCTTTCACCAGCCACAACTTGCCCCTGGCACTGGCGGCGGCGCTTGGGGTCGGCCTGATGGCCGGCGTATATGGTTCGCAGCACAGTGCAGTAGCGCAACCGGCCAAGCTGGTCTTCGTCGCGTTCCTGACCGCGGCCGGCGTGCCGCTGGCCGATGGCGCGGCGGCGTTGCCAGCGGCGCTGTACTACGGTATGGGCAGCCTGACGGCCATCGTCTGTTGCCTGGTCCTGTTTCCCAGTGAACACGATCGCCGTCCGCGTGATGAAATCATCGACATGTTCAGCGCACTCGCGGAATTCGCGCGGATCGCCGCGACAGCCGACACTGCCCTCCACGACAGTACGACCGCACAACGCTACCTGGGCGCAAAGCGGCAGTTACGGCTGGCGATCGAACAGGCGCGGCAGGCAGTCCACGCCGTGCGCCTGTTCGGCCACGGCAAGCCGGGAGAGTTTGCCGGGCTGGTGACGCTCGCCGATGCCTGCTTTCGAGCCGGCCTGTTGTTGGCGGAACGTCCCCGGCCACCACGCGGACCCCATCGTGCCGCACCGGCACAAGCGGATGCCATGCATGCACCGGTCGTCCGCGCCTATCTCAGCGCCATGGAAGCCATCGACCGGCACATCCGACACGCCCTGCTCCCGCGCCACACCACGCATGCCGAACTGCGCGAGCGTATCGCCACGGCGCTGGCACCGCTGCGGGAGCATGCAGCCACCATGCCGCTGTCGCCGGCATTGACGCAAGCCCTGGCGGCACTGGGCCAAGCCATGCCGGCAGAACACGCGCTTCATGCGCCCGCGGACGACAGCGGGGACGGTCCTTTGTGGCACCTGCTGCTGCCCCGCAGCGCACGTGCGGCATTGCGGCACGACGCTACGCTGCCACACCATGCCATGCGGCTCGCGGCCGGCGGGGCGGCCGGCCTCGCCATCGCCACCCAGCTGCTGCCCGGCCACGGCTACTGGCTGGCGATCACGCTGGTCATCGTGCTGACCCCGCATATGCAGACGACGCGGCGTTCCGCCTGGTTGCGGCTGGCCGGCTCGGTCGCCGGGGCAGCCACCGCGGCGCTGTTGTCCCTGGCCGACGTGCCGCCCGGCATCATGGCCTGGCTCACACCGCTGTTCCTGGCCGCCGCCTACGGCACGCGCATGCGCGGGCGGATGGGCATATTCGCGTTCTTCCTGACACTGACAGTGGTGTACTTCTCGTGGCTGGAGCATCCGCTTGGCTCAAGCCTGGCATTCGCCGTGCTGCGCGGCATCGACACCCTGCTCGGCTGCGCACTGGCCATCGCGCTGGTCCTGCTGTCGCCACGTCCGCGTCCGCTGGCATGGCTGGCGCGCCATGTTGCGCTGGCGGTGGACGCCGCTGCCTTGTATGTCGCAAGCAGCACGTACGACGGCACACCCGCCGTCGATGACCCGGCCCCCCATGCAGACCATCATGAAATGCACAACGAAGCGCGGCGTGCCCGCACCGGCCTCGCCATCAGCCTGGCCGAACAGGCACTCGCCGCGAGCTCGCCACTGGCACGCGACCATACAGCGCAGCTGCAGCAGATCCTGCTGTCGGCACGCCGCCTGATCGGCATCGGCCTGCAGTTGCAGGCGGCCACGCATGACCGGAGGATCGATGACGATTACCGGCACGCTGCCGTGATGCTGATACGCCGGCAATGCAGTCTGCTATATGCCGCCTCGCAGGTGCTGCGGCGGGTGCCGGTCGCGCCGCTGGCCATGCCGGGCACGCTGCCGCCCGCCCGGCATGCCGCCGAGAAGCAACTGGAAGATCAGTTGCTTGGGCTGGCAACGGTCAGCTCCGACATCATGCGTGCCGTCACCATACTCGAGGAATTGCGCGAGCCGCCCGCACTCGCGCGGGCATCCGGACGCGGCGCCGCACGTCCGGGATGGCTGGCGCTGCTGCGCCGCCGTGGCGCCTGAGTGGAACGGGTACGCGCTAGCGCGGCAGCACGGCCATGGTGAGGCGGGCGATGCAAACCAGGCGGTCCGCCTCGTCGCGGATCTCGATGCCCCACACATGCGTCGAACGGCCGACGTGGATGGCACGTACCGTGCCCGTGACGAACCCCTCCGTCGCGGCGCGCACATGGTTGGCGTTGATGTCGAGCCCGACGCAGTAGTGGGTGGCGAGATCGATGCACATGCTGGCCGCCGAACTGCCGAGCGTTTCTGCCAGCAATACCGAAGCGCCGCCATGCAGGATGCCGAACGGCTGACGGGTCCGCGCATCGACCGGCATGCGCGCGCTGAGCGACACGTCGTCCATATGGATATATTCGATGCCGAGATTGGAAACGGCGGTGTCTTGCGAGCGCGCCTGCAGCGCCTCCAGCGTTTTGGGATGCGTCCAGAGCATGGGATGGGCGGATGAGTAAAAACCACCCGATCATACCGGTATCCGGCCGGCGGCATGTACCGCCGGTCCTGTCACGCGGCTGCCGTCACATTGCCTCCGGCGGATGCCGTTCGAGGTGCTTGTACGCGCCTGCCGCCATCAGGCCGAAAACCATGTGCGCGAACAGGCTTTCGACGCTGCGGGCCTCGTTGAACCACGGGAAGAAGCGCACCAGCCCGTAGAAATTGACGACATACACCAGCGCACCGAAGGCAATGCCTGTACCGAGCGCCAATGCGTAGCCGCTATCGAGCCGGAACGCGGCGATCAGCATTGCCAGCAGCGAGGCCAGCACGATCGACAGCGCGTAATGCACGAGCAGCGCCGCGCCAACCACCAGCCAGGCGGGCTGCACAGGTGCAGTGAGCACATCGCGGCCGAGGACGATGGCGGCCACCATGGTGACCGAGCCCCACGCGCCCTGGTACATGAGGAACCGCACCACCAGCAGTTCCATGACGATGAAGACCGTGCCGGCCACGAGGCCGGCAAGCGCAGCGGCGCGCCAGTCCGGCAGGCGATGGGTGAAGTGGTGAGACTGCAGATGGAGTTCCATGTTCCGCTCCTTGCCATCCTCCCGTCATACTCTTTGCCGTGGCTCCGGTGTACGGCGCCGTCAGGCGCGCCGCATACTTCATTTATAGTCCATTGGCGGCGGCGCGTGCAGTGACACTACTGCACAGACGCTGACGCTGGCATGTGCTGCCACCGTGACATACCATGGAGTGAAGCAGTCGGTGCCAACGTACCGCAAGCCGGAACGGGAACATGTCGCGAAGAACCTGGACCTACGTCTGCCTGTTGTTGGGGATCGGCGGCCTGGTATATGTGGCCGCTGCCCTCGTCATGGACGAGCTGCGCACTTCGCAACGCCAGGCACGCTACCTGAGCGACTTCGCCACGGGGCTGACATTCGAGGAACGTCCGGGCGCAAGCGATGCCATCCGTTTTCCTGCGCACGGGCCGGCCGATGTCCGGCTCGGCTACACCTGGATTCCGCAACTCACCACCCGCCTGGAAGCGCGCGGCTTCGAGCGCGCAGCGCAGGCACGCCAGTCGCCCGCACTCATGCACTGGCTCGACGAAGGCATGTATGCACCGTACCGGGAAAAGACCGCGGCCGGCCTGCAACTGCTGGACTGCCGTGGACAAATGCTGTTCGCGCGCAGCTATCCAGGCCAGCAGTACGAAACCTTCGCCGAGATTCCTCCCGTGCTGGTCGGCAGCCTGCTGTTCATCGAAAACCAAGGACTGCTCGATCCGGAATTTCCCGGCCGCAATCCGGCCGTGGACTGGCGGCGACTGGCACGCGCCGCGCTCGATCTGCCGTTGCGCACTCTCGATCCGCACAACAGCACGCCCGGCGGCAGCACGCTGGCGACCCAGATCGAAAAATTCCGGCATTCGCCGGGCGGGCGCACGGAATCCGTCCGCGAGAAATTCCGGCAGATGGGTTCGGCTGCCGTGCGTGCCTACCGCGACGGGCCTGACACGACTGCGGCACGCCAGCGCATCGTTACGGACTATCTGAATGCGGTACCACTGGCCGCGCGCAGCCCGGTCGGGGAAATCCTCGGTATCGGCGAAGGTCTCGCGCTCTGGTATGGCACTGCGTTCGAGGAGGCCAACCGCGAGTTGCACACACTCGACATGCAGGCCCCAACGCCGCGCCAGGCCGAGATCTACAAGCAGATGCTGTCGCTGGTCGTGTCGCAACGGCGGCCATCGTACTACCTGCGGCGCGATCTCGACGAGCTCGCCATCCTGACCGACAGCTACCTTCGCCTGCTGGCCGCAGCCGATATCATCTCGCCCGCGCTGCGCGATGCCGCGTTGCAAGTACCGCTTCGCAAGGCGCCGCCGCCTGTCCCGCAATCCGGCAATTCGTTTGTGGCCAGCAAAGCCGTCAACCAGGTGCGCAGCGATCTCGCCCGCCTGACCGGCGTCGCCAGCCGCTATGACCTGGAACGCTTCGACCTGCGCGCCGACAGCACCATCAATAGTGCACTGCAGGCACGGGTCGCCGAGGCGCTGCAGACCATCCGCACACCGGCCGGTGCACGCAGTTTCGGCCTGTACGGCAAGAACCTGCTGCGCGAGGGCGATGATCCGGCACGGCTGAATGTCAGCTTCACGCTATATGAACTGAATGGCGACAGCAGCGCACTGCGCGTGCAGGCCGACACGCTCGATCAGCCGTTCGACCTCAATACCGGCGCGCGCCTCAATCTCGGTTCGACCGCCAAGCTGCGCACGCTGGTGACCTATCTCGAGATCATTGCCGAGCTGCACGCCCGCTACGCCGCGCTGGACGATATCGGCCTGCATGCGCAAACGCCAGAGCGCGACGATGCACTGAACCGCTGGGCCATCGATTACCTGCTGCGCACGCGCGACCGCGATCTGGGCGCGATGCTCGACGCCGCGCTGGAACGCAAGTATTCCGACAACGACAGCGAGTTGTTCCTGACGGGCGGCGGGCTGCAAAAATTTTCCAACTTCGAGTCCGCCAAGACCGGACGGCTGCTGTCGGTCCGCATGGGGTTCCGCAACTCCGTGAACCTGGTGTTTATCCGGTTGATGCGCGATATCGTCCGCTACGAAACCTACCGTGCCGTGCCCGAGGCCGCCGCGATCCTCTCGGGTCAGGCAGCCGAGGCGCGGCGCGCCTACCTGCAACAGTTCGCCGATCAGGAAGGCGCGGCCTACCTGACGGATTTCCAGCGCGTCTACCGTGGCCTGTCGCAAGCACAGCGCGTGGCGCGCCTGCTCGAGCGGGTCAAGCCGGTTCCAACGCGGCTCGCGGTGGCGTTGCGCAGCGCCGATCCGGCGCTCGGCGTGGCCGACTTCGCCCGCATGCTGCGCGCCCGGCTGCCGCGCCAGCGGCTGACCGATGCCGAGGTGCAAACGCTGTACGAAAAGTATGCGCCGGACCGGTTTTCCCTCAACGACCGCGGCTACCTGTCCGGCATCCACCCGCTCGAGTTGTGGCTCGTAGCCCATCTCGGCCGCTATGGCGACACCTCGCTCGACCGCCTGCTGCAGGAAAGCAAAGCCGTGCGGCAGGAGGTATACAGCTGGCTGTTCAAGACCAGCCGCACCGGCGCGCAGAACACGCGCATCCGCACCCTGCTCGAACAGGCGGCATTCGAGCGTATCAGCGTGCGCTGGCAGCGTCTGGGATATCCATTCGATACGCTCACGCCGTCTTACGCGGCGTCCATCGGCGCATCCGGCGACCGCCCCGCCGCGCTCGCCGAACTGGCGGCGATCATCCTGAATGGCGGACGGCGTCCGCCCGCGACGGCGGTCGATACGCTCGACATCGGCAGCGGCACGCCGTTTGCCACGCGCTTCCGTTTCCGGCCGGAGCCCGGCGAGCAGTTGCTGGCACCGGAAATCGCGGCACGGGTGCGTACCGCCATGCGCGATGTGGTCGACAACGGCACGGCGCGCGCACTCCAGCCGTTCTTCCAGAAAGCTGCCGGCAACGCCGGTCCGCCGCTCGTGCTGGCCGGCAAGACCGGGACGGGCGACCATCGTCACCAATCGTTCTCGTCCAGCGGCGCGGTGACAGCCTCACGTGCCATCAGCCGCACCGCGACCTTTGTCTTTACCATCGGCGAGCGCTTCTACGGCACGGTCACGATTCATGTTGGTGAACCCTATGCGGCACGCTACAGCTTCACCAGCGGCCTTTCCGTCCGGCTGCTGGGCGGGCTGGCGCGCGAGATCGTCGCGGCGCTGCAGCCACCCCATGCAGACGAGCCATTGGCGTGCCGCCGCTGATCAGTGGCAATCGTGCCTCCCTGCACCGTGGTGCATTGCATGTCGGCCCCAACCCGGTGCATTGCCGCGCGGCATGAACGCGCCGTAAAGCATGAGGCGCCCACGGGCGCGTCCCTCGCTCTGCGCTCCCCTTGCCGCCGGGCGTTCTGCAAAAAAACAATCCGGCACAAGCCGTGTCTTGACGCCGTGCATGCAAATACATTGGATCCGGCTCGATAGCGAACGCCCCGACTGGCATGGAAGCTGCTGTTCTACGGAACACACATCGCCATGTCATCTCACAAGGAAGCTTCATGTCCGTTCGTTCTGGCTCTTCGCATCCACACACTGTTACCGTTTCCACTCCCCTGGCCCGCCACCGCTTTCTTGGGCAGCTCGGCGGTGCGGGCCTCCTGCTAGCCGCCCCGGGCGCATGGCTGGTATCGCCGGGCGTGCATGCGCAGACATACCCGGCGCGACCGATCAAGATCACCATCGCCTTTCCGCCCGGCGGCGGGACCGACGTGCTGACACGGGTCCTCGGCGAGGCGCTTGGCAAGGTGCTCGGCCAGTCGATCGTGGTGGAAAACCGTCCGGGCGCGGGCGGCATGATCGGGCTCGAAG
Source organism: Burkholderiaceae bacterium (assembly GCA_035539795.1). Classification (GTDB taxonomy): domain Bacteria; phylum Pseudomonadota; class Gammaproteobacteria; order Burkholderiales; family Burkholderiaceae; genus Imbroritus. Next base: position 1,995 of record DATLHT010000456.1, on the reverse strand, counting down.
TGGCTGCCAAGAATGCCGCCGACGGATACAACCTGTTTTTGTGCGCGCTGACCAACCAGAGCATCGCCAGCCATCTCTATCCCAATACACGTACTGACATCGAACGCAATTTCGAACCGGTCTCGCTAGTAGCTTCGGGGCCGCATGTGCTGATCGTCAATCCCCAGGTTCCCGCGCGCACGATGCCGGAATTCATCGCCTGGCTCAAGGCCAATCACGGCAAGGTCAATTATGCATCGCAGGGCAACGGGACGCTGTCGCATCTCGAATCCGTGCTGTTTGCGCAGAAAGTCGGCGTCGAGGTCACGCACATTCCGTATAAGGGAAGCGCACTGGCCTTGCCAGACGTGATGGCTGGCACCTGCTCATTCATGTTCGACAGCGTCTCTGCCTCGCTGAACCTGATCAAGAGCGGCAAGGTCCGTGCCATTGCCGTCGCAGCCTCTCAACGCGTGGCCTCCCTTCCGGATGTGCCCACCGTCGTCGAAAGCGGCGTGCGCGGCTATGACGTGGAAAACTGGTTCGGCCTGTACGCGCCCAAAGGCACGCCGCCCGCCATTGTCGCGCGCCTCGATCAGGCCGTGCACGCCGTCCTGCAGCAACCGGAAATCCAGGCATCGCTGCTGCAGAAAGGCTATGTGATCAACTATGGCAGCCCGGCACGACTGGCTACCGTCACGCAGTCGGACCGCAACCTGTGGGGCAGCGTCGTGAAGACGGCCAACGTGACGATCTGACCACTGCAGCAGGCCCGCGAGCAACGCCCGGACGCACGCCGCTCGCGTCAGCTTGATCCTGGTCAAGACGCACAGCACGCGGTTGCCGTACGGTAACGTCTATCGTTACCCTTGTGTGCGTTCACGCCATGCAACCTCTATCCGTCGGCTCTACCGGCCGGCTTGCCGCTGTCACGCCAGGCATTCCGGGCACTGGCACAGCGGCCCGTCAGCAGGTGCGCGAGACCCTGCAAACCTTCGGCGGCAGCGGGCCGCGTTACACCTCGTATCCGACAGCGGACCGCTTCACCGAGGCCCTTTCCGCTCACGACTACGTCCGCCAGCTGCAGGTCGTTGCCGCACGCACTGCCGCACCAGGCGCGGCACCCCTGTCGCTGTATTTCCACCTACCGTTCTGCGCGCACCTGTGCTGGTACTGCGGCTGCAACAAGGTGGTGACGCGCGACCATGGCCGCAGTGCCAAGTACATCCGCTACCTCGACCGCGAAATGGTACTGGTGACCGAGGCCACCGGCCGCGGGCTGCCCGTGGGCCAGTTGCACTGGGGTGGCGGCACGCCGACGTTTCTCAGTCATGAGGAAATGCGCGACCTGATGCGGCGCACGCGCCAGTATTTCGACCTCCAGGCGGAGGGCGAGTACGCCATCGAGATCGACCCGCGCGCCGTACAGGCCGATACCGTTGCCGTGCTGGCGGAACTTGGCTTCAACCGCTTCAGCCTGGGCGTGCAGGATGTCGACCCTGCCGTGCAGGAAGCGATTCACCGCGTGCAGCCGGTCAGCCAGACGCGTGCCGTGATCGACGCTGCACGCCGCCATGGCATCCGTTCGATCAACCTCGATCTGATCTGCGGCCTGCCCCTGCAGACACTGGCCAGCTTCGACGCGACGCTGCGCACGGTCATCGACATGGCGCCGGAACGCATCGCGATCTATGGCTACGCGCACCTGCCGCACCTCTTCAAGCCGCAGCGCCGCATCAATGGCGAGGCCCTGCCATCGGCCAGCGAGAAGCTCGACATGATGCTGCTGGCCGGCGAACGGCTGGCGGCCGCCGGCTATCTCGACATCGGCATGGACCACTACGCGCGGCCCGACGACGATCTCGCGCGGGCCCAGGCGGAAGGCCGTCTGCACCGGAACTTCCAGGGCTATTCGACACAAGCCCAGTCCGATCTGCTGGCCTTCGGCATCTCCGCCATCGGCAAGCCCGGCGAGACCTTCGTGCAGAATGTGCGCACGCTCGACGACTACTACAC
>DATLHT010000455.1:0-2347 GCA_035539795.1 Burkholderiaceae bacterium | reverse complement strand
CCGGGCTGGCACGCCTCGCTCAGGCCTACGCCGTTCTCCGGCGTGCTGATGCCGCGCTCGTTGAGCAGGATGGCCAGGTGGTGTAGTGGAGGTTCGTGACGATGCGCTCGTACTTCTTCCCGCCCGCCTCGCCGTTCGTCTTGATCGACTCGAAGTACAGGCCGGTGTTGACTTGGATGAGGGCCGAGTTCGCGCCGCTGATCGCGGCATCCAGGCGCTCCAGCAGCTTCAGGCCGTCCGCGTGCCCCTTGGCCTGGGCCTCGTTAACCTTGATGTCGACCCGCGTGCGACCGCCTTCATGCCGGGCGTTGACGCACACAGCCCCGATGTCGCTGGTCCGGAGGGCGTCGCTATTGAGGGCACGGATGGCCTGGCCCGCGACATTCTTCGGGTGACCGGCCGGCGCGGTCCGCCTCTCGAGCGTACCGACGCCGGCCGCCAACTGCGCGGCCAAGTACAGGACCGAGTTCATCACGATGTCGTCGACGGCCAGCACACGTCCTTGATGACGCACGTGGCGCCCGACTTTGAGACATTTGCCGCGTTCACGGCAGAAAGGATGTGCACGCGCTCTTCATGCTGGCCCATGCTATGAAGCCACAACATTGATCAAGCGGCCACACACAGGGAGAAGAACAAGTGCCTCGCAGAGTCTTCAAAATAGATCTGGTGACAGGCGCGAACCCTCTTCTCGCTCACCCGATCCTCAACCGCATCGCGACCACTAGACAGCGGCATCACACGCTCGGACTGCGTGCACCCCTCGGCATCTACAACACCTCCATCTCAAGAATCTTCGACAAGGTCACCGCTTTGTGCACGCACATCGAGGCCTATTTCAAGCTGACCGGGACACTGGCGCCTCACGTCAACAACGACCGGGTCATGGAGCAAGTAATCGACTACGTGGAACTGGCCATCTATGCCGCAGCCGAACACGTGGACGATGTCAGTTCGATCGTCGATGGCTTCTTCAAGACCACCAGCGAGGCCAACCGAGTGGCTTCTTACCGCAGCTTCGTAACCGCCATCAAAAAGCACAAGCGCTTGATTGCGGCGGCTGCCAATGCAATCAAACATCAGCAATCGCGCATCAGGCTCTTCTCGATGGAGTACAGCCACGCTGAGAACACGGGCGCTCTCCACGGCTATTTCATCGAAGGCGTCACTGACGGCGCAGTAGGTCCTAGCGGCCAGTTCCATTCGCAGCAGCAAGTGTTCTCGCTCACGGCCCTGCCCTGGGAAATCATCATGTTCGTACTGAACTGCTCTCAAGAGCTACGCGATGTTCTGGAGTCTCTTGACGTCGAGGCACACGGCGCGACGAGGGTCCAGCATGCAGACGGATTGAACCGTGCCGTGGCCGCAGCTGCGCGCCTGCCGCTCTATACCTTTGGGGAGATGCACCCCTTCGATCGAGACACACTGGAAATTGATGGAGTATTCGATAGGGGAGACGGCCTCGCTTCGGGCCTGTATGGATCGTTGGGGTCCCCCTGGAAGTCGTTTGGCGAGCCGGTCTTTAAGGGCTCGGCTTCGCGCTTTGAAGCGGATGGGGTGACAAAAACGTTTAGGTTCGCCCAGCCGAAATCTATCGGCTGGGGTGCACTGGCGGCCCAGCACCGCTGCAAACTGACCCGGCGCCGTTGCCACCCCGTCCTCGTTCGCCGACGTCGGTGTTGCGCAGCGAGTTAGACGGAGAGCATGTGCACGCGCTTCTTGCTCATGCTCCCGCATGAGTGGAGCGCGCAGTTTGCAGAGGCTGCCACCGCCCCTGGGTTCACCAATCTAGGATTGGTCAGATACCCTTTTCTTCTCGCGCTTTGAGCTGCAGGCCGCGGACATCGCAAATCGCATCAGCAATGCTAGAAGCAATTGATCCCGAGTCCTTGACGAAGGGATTTTCAAAGCGGAAAGCGCCGGTAACACTCAATGTCACGATAGTCCCAAGGCCGCGATCACAGTCCGCGTCGGTCACGTACCACTTCGCCAGATCAACCTCCTTGGTCCGCTTGTCGGTCGTGCGACCGACGACCACAGAAATGGGCTTTCCCCCTTTGGTGGTGATGCTCTCGAACGACCCTTTTTGGATCGACCATTCGGTGATGGCGTCTGTGCTCCGCGCAATGAGCACCCAGGAGTCATTCTGAGCGAAGCACGAAAATGGCAAGATCGCCGCGAGCAGAGCAAGGCGTTTCATAGTGTTTTATCCCCGTGGACATCGTAGTCACATCCGTCGGCGTGCCGGAGTCATTTGCTGTGCACAACTTCTCGCGGTGCTCAGCTTGTGCTCTGCCATGCCATCCGCTCGTTCGCCATGCTGCTCTGCAATTTCTTCGTGAGGATC
>DATLHT010000454.1:0-1570 GCA_035539795.1 Burkholderiaceae bacterium | reverse complement strand
GAACGCCGTCCCCATGGCAAAGGAGGTCCATCCAGCCTTGCGAATGCCCTCAGCATCGCCACGGCCATAGGCCATGCCGACGCGCACCGTTGCGGCGACACCAAGCCCCAGTGGCACCATGAAGGCGATGGAGGCGCATTGCAGGGCAATGGCATGGGCCGCCACTTCATCGGTGCCGAGGCGCCCCATGAGCAGCGCTGCGGCCGTGAACATGCCGACCTCGGCAACGACGGTCAGCCCGATCGGCGTGCCGATGCGAAAAATTTCACGGAAACGCGGCCAGTCGGGCTTCCAGAAGCGCACCAGCACATGGAAGCGCTTCAGCCTCGGATGGCGCACCACATAGAGCACCATGGCGATGAGCATGAACACATTGGTCAGCGTTGTCGCGATGGCCGCGCCGCGCAGTTCAAGCCGGGGAAAGCCGAAATGGCCGAAGATCAGCACGTAGGCAGCCGCTGCGTTGACCAATACGCCCAGCACCGTGATCACCAGAATGGCGCGGGTGGCGTCATAGGCCGAGAGCAGCGAACGAAAGGCAATTATCCCAAAGGCCGGGAACAGCGACCAGGCCGCGATCTGGATGAACTGATAGGCCATTTCCGTGGCCTGAGGGTCTTGTCCAAGCGCGTGAAAGATCGGCCTGATCTGGAGGACCAGCGGAACCAGCAATGTGGCCATGACGATGGCCGCCCAGCATCCCTGCCGCACGACGCGGCGCACGGCCTTGATATCCCGCGACCCTCGTGCCTGTGCGACGAGAGGAGCGACGGCACCAACGAGTCCAACGCCGCCGACGAGGAAAGGCATCATGAAGGTCGACGCCAATGTGCCGGCTGCCAGGTAGGTCGAACCGAGCCAGCCGAGCAGAATCACGTCAGTCGTATGCAACATGTTTTGGGCGAGCTGGGCGATGACGAGCGGCCAGGCGAGCGCGAAAGTCGCCCGGAACTCCGTGGCCCAGCTCGATGAATCGCTGATGCTTGCACCCGTCGTCGACGACGGCGGCGCGACTGTTTCAGTCATTTTCGTTTCCCACACACACCGCCATGCTCTAGTCGAAAGGCGTCTGGCTTGGAAGATGGGGACGGAAATGGCGGATTGGGTGCGGCGTGTTCTGGTTGGCGTTGCGTGCTTGCTTGGGGCAGTCGGCGTCGCTACGGCCGCGATGGCTTCGCATGGCGAAGATGTCCGAAATCTTGCAGCCATCTCCGCCATGGCGCTGGCTCATGCTCCGGTTCTGCTCATCGTCGGATTGATTGGGCGGAGCAGGCCGCTGGCCATCGCCGGCCTCGTGCTGGCCGCCGGCTGCACCATTTTCGTGGCCGATCTTGCCATGCGGCACTGGGTCGGCACCTCGCTGTTTCCCGGCGCAGCACCCATCGGCGGGGGCGGCATGATCCTCGGATGGCTCGGTGTGGCCGTCGCAGGAATGTTCCGGGGTTTACTTAACGAATGATTCAACATTTCTTGAGCGACGGCTGGAACTAAAATTCCGACCGAACATTAATCGTCCGATCAGTCCTGGAGGATCTCATGCATAAGTTCCTGATTATCGTTGCCGCTACCC
>DATLHT010000453.1:0-9460 GCA_035539795.1 Burkholderiaceae bacterium | reverse complement strand
GAAGAAGCCGACATCGTACGGCTCTTCCGCGCGCGCGGCGATGAGTTCACCGCCGTTTGCAAGGCCGCCGACGAACTGCGCCAGCAGATGAATGGCGACGTGGTGAGCTTCGTCGTCAACCGTAACATCAACTACACCAATATCTGCTCGTACCGCTGCCAGTTCTGCGCCTTTGCCAAGGGCAAGGCTACCGAGGACCTGCGCGGCAAGCCCTACGACCTGCCGATCACGGAAATCCAGCGGCGCGTGCGCGAGGCCTGGGACCGGGGTGCCACGGAAGTGTGCATGCAGGGTGGCATCCACCCGTCGTATACGGGCGAGACCTATATGGAAATCTGCCGGGCGGTGAAGGAAGAAGCGCCCGGCATGCACGTGCACGCCTTCTCCCCGCTGGAGATCTGGCAAGGTGCGAAGACGCTCGGCCTGCCGCTGCGCGACTACCTGATGCGCCTCAAGGATGCGGGCCTGAGCACGCTGCCCGGCACGGCTGCGGAGATTCTCGACGATGAGATCCGCGAAATCATCTGCCACGACAAGGTGACGACGGACCAGTGGTTCGAGGTCATGCGCGCGGCGCACGAAGTCGGCCTGCGCAGCACCTCCACGATCATGTTCGGCCACGTGGAGAAATTCGAGCACTGGGCCCGCCACCTGCTACGCCTGCGCGCGCTGCAGGTCGAGACCGGCGGTTTCACCGAGTTCGTACCGCTGCCGTTCGTGCACATGGAATCGCCGATCTACCGCAAGGGCCGCGCACGGCGCGGTCCGTCGTTCCGCGAGACGGTGCTGATGCATGCCGTGGCACGGCTCGCGCTGCATCCCGTGATCCCCAATATCCAGGCATCGTGGGTCAAGCTCGGCGTGGAAGGCGTGCGCGCCTGCCTGCAGGCCGGGGTCAATGACATGGGCGGCACGCTGATGAACGAAACCATTTCGCGCTCTGCCGGCGCCTCGCACGGCCAGGAAATGACGGCCATGGACATGGAAGCGATGTTGCGCGAAATGGGCCGCATCCCACGCCAGCGCACCACGGCCTACGGTACCCCGGACGACGCGGCGATGCAGCGGGCACGCACCGTGACCACGCCTGTCGAACCGGTGCGCATTCTCATGCGCGAACACAAGAAGACACCATCCGCCACAGCGTGCGCGGTGTAAGGATTCTCAGGAAAAACGGATCATGGGCAAACTCGATCATCTGCTGCAAAAGAACCGCGAATGGGCCGCCGAAGTGACGGCGCGCGACCCGGCCTTCTTCGAACGGCTCGCCGCGCAACAGGCTCCCGAGTATTTCTGGGTCGGCTGTTCCGACAGCCGCGTACCGGCGAACTCGATCATTGACCTACCCCCGGGTGAGGTGTTCGTCCACCGTAACGTGGCCAATATGGTCAAGCACGCCGATATGAACGGCCTGACGGCGATGCAATTCGCCGTCGACGTACTGAAGGTCAAGCACATCATCATCTGCGGCCACTACGGCTGCGGTGGCGTGAAGGCGGTGCTGATGGGCGAACGCCACGGGCTGGTCGATAACTGGCTGGCGCAGCTCTACGTGATCCAGGACAAGTACCACGCGCTGCTGGAGGCCTGTGAAGGGGAACACGCACGCCATGACCTGCTGTGCGAGCTGAATGTCATCGAACAGGTTGCCAATGCCTGCCAGAGCACCGTGGTGCAGTCGGCATGGCGGCGTGGCCAGGACCTGTCGGTGCATGGCTGGATCTATGGCATCCACAATGGCCTGATACGCGATCTCGACGTGTCGCAAGACACGCCAGCCAACCCGGATGTCGGTGCGTATCTCGGTAACTACCTCGGCAAGTCGGTGACGCCGACGGGCAAGGCCCTGCTCACGGCACGCGAGAATGACATTGTCACGCGCGCCACGATCCGCACCTCGTCGCCCGACTATATGTGGGGCTCGGTTGATGGCGCCTAAGCTCGCCCTCGTCCATCCTGCATCGGACGACAGCGAGCCGGCCATCGTGCCCGACGCGTCGCGGCCGTGGATGGCGCGGCGCTCGGTACGGCGCTACACACCGCGTGCGATTGCGCCGGAGCTGATCGAACAACTGCTTGAGGCAGCCGTGTGCGCGCCGTCGGCGCATAACAGGCAGCCGTGGCGCTTCGTCGTGATGAGCAGCGCGCGACACAAGCATGCACTCGCCACTGCGATGGGCGCACGACTGCGGCGCGACCGCCAGGGTGACAACGATCCAGACGAGGCCATCGAAGCTGATGTCGCGCGTTCCTATGCGCGCATCACTGGTGCTGCGACGGTGATGATCGTGTGCCTGACGATGGAGGACATGGACCGCTATCCAGATCCGGTACGCAGCCGCAACGAGTATCAGATGGCGGTGCAGAGTACGGCGATGGCAGGACAGAACCTGCTGGTCGCGGCACAGGCGGCTGGCCTCGCCGGCTGCTGGCTGTGCGCGCCGATGTTCTGCCCGGATACGGTACGCGACGCGCTGGACCTGCCTGAACACTGGGAACCGCAAGGCATGATCACGCTGGGCTATCCGGCGAATGCGGGCAAACCCTTTACGCGCCATCCGCTCGCGCATGTCGCGTTGATCTTGCCTGATTGATGCCGGACTGATTTCACTGCGCCGTGATGGCGCAGCGTGCTGTAGAAGGGTGCAGCATGCACGTCGCCGTGCATGCGCCCGCGCACGCCGAGACCTGCCTGCCAGCTATGCTGACCGGGCGGTTTCCGCACGTCGCCTGAGGGTCAAGCTGCAGGAGTACTGTCGTCTTCCGCGCGCGGCTCCTCGAGCGGGACAGATGTCTCGAACTTGGTACAGCTCATGGCAAACGTGCTCTTGAAGTTGCGCACATTGTTATTCGAGGAAAACACGCGGCGCGTGAACGCGTGATAGGTATCCATCGATGCTGCGTTGACGATCAGCAGGAAATCGAACTCGCCCGAAACCTCGTAGCACGCCATCACATCGCCTTCGCTGAGCATGCGCCGCTCGAAATGCCGCAGCAGCGTATCGTTCTGCTGCGCCAGCTCCACCGCGACGAATACCGTGAGCGGACGCCCCACGGCCACGCGGTCGACAATCGCCACCTCCTTGAGCAAGACCCCATCCGCACGCAGCTGCGCGATACGTCGCTGGCAGGTCGCCACCGAGGCGTGCACGCGCTCGGCGAGCGTGCGCAACGGCAGGGAGGCGTCGGCCTGCAGGAGATTCAGGATGCGGATATCGAGTCGGTCAAGTGCCATCCGGCTGCTCGGTAAGTGATTCGTTGAAGGAGGCGTTGAAAAGATGCGTCGAGTGTCTCACGAAAGCATTTATTTCGAAGCAATTTTCTCGCCAATGCGAGCACTTCAAGAAATTTTCTTCGTGACCTGCCCCTAAGATGATCACACGGGCCCAGTGCGTCTTCACTGGGCTGATTCGTTGATTACAAGGTAGAGCAATGTTAGTAGAAAACCGGTTTGCAGTACGTGCCCCTTACAGTGACGACCTGCGCAATATCATGAGCATCGCCAAGGCGAAAGAGAGCCGTGAATGGCTCTCGCACTGGCCCGAGCTGACCCGCGAGCCAACGCCGCTGGTGCCGCTGCAAGGGTTGGCCCGCGAGCTGGGGGTGGCACGCATCGACCTCAAGGATGAATCTAAACGTGCGTCACTGGGCAGCTTCAAGGCGCTGGGCGCATCGATTGCCTTGATCCGCCTGATTCAGCGCATCTGGCCCGAGCAGAACTACCAGGCCAAGGACCTGTTCCAGGGCAAGCACGCGCAGGCCCTGAGCGGCTTCACCGTGATCAGCGCCACGGACGGCAACCACGGCCGCTCGCTTGCCGCAGCCGCGCATGATATCGGCTGCCGCTGCGTAATCGTGCTGCATAAGAACGTGAGCATGGAACGCGAGGAAGCGATTGCCTCGCATGGCGCCACCATCGTCCGCATCGCCGGCAACTATGACGCATCGGTCGAGGAAGCAGCGCGCCTGGCCAAGGAAAACGGCTGGCGCGTGGTGTCGGATACGTCGTACGACGGTTACGAGGAAATCCCGCGCGACGTGATGCAGGGCTACGGCACGATCCCCGAAGAAATTCTTGAGCAGCTGGAAGTCGGCGCCAACGATGCGTGCCCATACACCCATGTGTTCCTGCAGGGCGGCGTGGGCGGCATGGCGGCAGGCATTGCCAGCTACCTGAACGAGCGCTTCGGCGCCAAGCGTCCGACCTACATCGCCGTCGAGCCGAAGCAGGCGGACTGCCTGTACCAGAGCGCGATTGCGGGCCGCGCGGCCAACGCCACGGGCTCGGTGGACTCGGTGATGGCCGGCCTCGCCTGTGGTGAAACCTCGCCGCTGGCGTGGCGCTTCCTGCAGCCGTCGGTGGATTACTTCCTGACCATCGATGACGGTGAAGCCGTGGAAGCAATGCGCGTGCTGGCCTCGGGCCAGGCAGGCGACGCACCGGTAGTGAGTGGTGAGTCGGGAGCCGCCGGACTGGCAGGCCTGATCCATCTGGTGAAGAACGAAGAACTCCGCATCAAGACCGGACTGAACGATCAGGCCCGGATCTTGCTGATCAGCACCGAGGGCGCGACTGCTCCTGCGGTGTATGAGGAATTGGTCGGGAAGTCGGCAGCAGCCGTGCTGGCTTCTCAGTCGAAATGGCTTGACCAGGCCTGTGTCTGAGAAACAGGGCCGGCACCCGCCGGCCTTTTTTCCGGGCACTCATTCGCAGTAGGCAGAGCAAACATAACGTTTCACCACAGAGAGAGGAGATTTGCCAATGCGTTTTATGAAGACTGCCCTAGCACTTGCCGCATGCGGAGCCGCCACGACGGTGTATGCGCAAAGCAATGTCACGCTGTACGGCCTGATCGATACCAACATCCGCTACAGCACGAACGACAATGCCGCCGGCGACAACCGCCTGCAGATGGCGAACGAAGGCTTCCTTACGGGCAACCGTTGGGGCATGCGCGGCACGGAAGATCTGGGAGGGGGTACCCAGGCGATCTTCACGCTGGAGTCCGGCTTTGGTCCCGATAACGGCATGCTGCAGCAAGGTGGCCGCCTGTTCGGCCGCCAGGCATTCGTCGGCCTGAAGACCAACTTCGGCGGACAGTTCACCATGGGTCGCCAGTACACCATCGCAGGCGAGTTCATTCCGCAGTATGAAGCCAGCGGCCTGGCCATCAACCCGAGCGTCGGTTACCAGTCGTTCAACTATGATGGCCTGCGTCATGACAACATGATCCGCTATGGCCAGGATTTCGGCGGTGGCCTGAAGGGCGCGGTGGGTTATACCTTCGGCGAAGTGGCCGGCCACATGGGCCGCGGTTCGGCGGTGGGTGCGAACCTGTCGTACACCAACGGTCCGTTGATGCTGGGTGGCGTATTCCAGACCACCCGTGATGTGTCGGGCGCTGCGTACTTCAACGCACTCGCACCGGGCCAGACGAGCCGCCAAACGGTGTGGAGCGTGGGCGGCACCTATAACTTCGGTGTTGCCAAGGTGTTCGCCGGCTATATCAACAACGAGCTGAAGCAGGCCGACTACCGTAACCACGACTTCTTCGTCGGGCTGCACTACGATCTGACCGCGGCACTGAAGTTCATCGGCTCGCTGCACTATGACCGTCTGCGCCATGCCGGCAACAACGGCAACCGTGTCACCAGCATGGCGATGCTGGACTACAATTTCAGCAAGCGGACCGACGTGTATTTCGCAGTGGACTATACGAAGCTTTCCGGCGAGTGGGTCACGCTCAACGGCAATCCGCGCTTCAACTCCACGGCAAATACCAACGGCTTCAACAACAAACTGGGTGTCACAGCAGGTCTGCGCCATCGGTTCTGACGCGCGGATGCGCGCTAGGACTGATATGCATGACGCTTGCTAAATCGGACGTATCCGCACTTTTCACCCAGGCCGCCCAGGCGGCCGAGCGGTTCCGGGCTGGTCTCGATGACCGGCCCCAGCGTCCGGGGATGGACTACGCCGCACTGCGTGCTGCAGTCGCGACGGAGAGCCTCCCGACCCCGGAGTCCGGCCTCTCTGCCCAAGAGACGCTGGACTCCCTGATTCAGCTCGCGGAGCCGGGACTTCATGCCTCCCCGGCTCCGCGTTTTTTTGGCTGGGTCATCGGCGCCTCGCATCCTGTCGGCGTCGCGGCCGACTGGCTCACCAGCGCGTGGGGCCAGAACTGCGGCAACCACCATACAGCCCCCTCTGCGGCGTTCATCGAAGAGATTGCAGCCCGCTGGCTGCTCGATATCCTGCATCTCCCTGCAACAGCTTCGGTCGGTTTTGTCACCGGCGCGACGATGGCGAATTTCGTCTGTCTCGCGGCAGCGCGCACGCATGTGCTGCGGCAGGCCGGCTGGGATGTGGAAGCCGATGGGCTGTTCGGTGCGCCGGAAGTGCAGGTGCTGATCGGCGACGAGGCGCATACCTCGGTGTACGCCGCGCTGCGCATGCTTGGGTGGGGACAGCGACGGCTGCGACGCGTGGCGACCGATGACCAGGGCGCAATGCGATCCGATGCCTTGCTGGCGGAGTTGTCCGAGTGCACAGGGCCGGCCATTGTCGTGACGCAGGCTGGTCAGATCAACACGGGAGCATTCGATCCGCTTGCACAGATCGTAGACGCAGCACACCGCCACGGTGCGTGGGTGCACGTCGATGGCGCATTCGGCCTGTGGGCGCGTGCCTGTCCATCCACGCGTCCGCTGACGCTGGCGTATGAACGGGCCGACTCGTGGGCCACCGACGGCCATAAGTGGCTGCAGACGCCATACGACTGCGGCTATGCGATCGTTGCGCATCCGGAAGCGCATCGACGCGCCATGACGTTTGCCGCCAGTTATCTGCCACAGGCTGACCACGCGGAACGCAATCCGGCGGAGTACGTGCCCGAGCTGTCGCGTCGGGCACGCGGCTTTGCGACGTGGGCGATGCTGCGACACTTTGGTCGCGAAGGCATCGCAGCCATGGTCGAGCACCACTGCATGCTGGCTCGCCATGCGGCGCAACGACTGGCTGCAGAACCAGGTGTCGCGGTTCTGAATACGGTCGTACTGAACCAGCTGATCGTGCAGTTTGGCGCCGACCGCGATGGGCAGCAGGCCGACGCATTGACCCGCGCCACCATCACGCGCATCGTGGCAGACGGGGCATGTTTCGTCGGCGGTGCGGAATGGCGCGGACGCTGGGTGATGCGCATGTCGATCATCGGCTGGGAGACACAGCGTACCGATGTGGACCGCGCCGTCGACGCCATGCTGGCGGCATGGCACGCGGAAGCTGGTAGGGATTGAACGGAGGCCGGCTCGGTCGCCAGCCTCCAGCACGTTCTTCAATACTGAATCAGGCGCTTGCGTCAGATCGCTCAAGCGATGACCGTGCGCTCTGACTTCACGCTCTAACGTCAGACGCCGACTTCCCCCGCTGGCCTCAAGCGCCTGTCTCAGGCCTGCGAATCTTCGCTGGCAATGCACCGATAGACCAGCGCGCCGATCACTGCACCGATGATCGGCGCAACCCAGAACAGCCACAGCTGCGCCAATGCCCAGTCGCCAACCAGGACGGCCGGACCCGTGCTGCGCGCCGGGTTGACCGAGGTGTTGGTCACCGGAATGCTGATCAGGTGAATCAGTGTCAAGGCGAGGCCGATAGCGATCGGCGCAAGGCCTTGCGGGGCGCGCTTGTCAGTCGCCCCCATGATGATCAGCAGGAACATCGCCGTCATCACCACTTCGCTGAGCAACGCGGCCGTCAGCGAATAGCCGCCGGGCGAGTGTGCCCCATAACCGTTCGACGCCAGCCCTGACGACAGTTCGAACCCCGCTTTGCCGCTGGCGATGCAATACAGCACCGCCGCCGCCACGATACCGCCGATCACCTGCGCCACGATGTAAGCCGGCAACTCACGCGCCGGGAAACGTCCCCCTGCCGCGAGCCCGATGGAGACGGCCGGATTCAGATGGCAGCCGGAGATGTGCCCGATGGCGAATGCCATGGTCAGGACCGTGAGGCCGAAGGCCAGCGCCACGCCCAGCAGGCCGATGCCCACCTCCGGGAACGCCGCCGCCAGCACGGCGCTGCCACATCCACCCAGCACTAGCCAGAAAGTCCCGATGCATTCCGCGAGAGAACGTTTGACCAACGACATTGCACACCTCCTTGACATGCCTTGTTGTAAGCGCCGTCACCGGCGACACCTCGAGCGCGACGGCAGGATGTCCGCAGACCGCATGTGCTGCGGATGCCTTGCATCATAGACGCCGCCATGGCAACGAAATGAATGAATGTGAAGTCAGGGTCGAGTTTTCGCAATTGTCCTAATATTCAGGACTCCAGTCCTACAAAATGTTTACTTCACCAGAGCCCTCTGCTAATCTGCAAATCAACGACACACCACGCTTTCCCGCCAGATGGACAAGACGCTGCTCAAGGGCCTGATGGTTCTTGAATCAATCACCGAAGCCGAAAACCGCGCCCGCACGGTGGACGAAGTTGCTGCGCGCGTGGGACTGACGCGCAGCAATACGCATCGCACGCTGCAGACCCTGATGCATGCGGGCTACATCGAGAAAGATGTCAACAATGGCTATCGCGGCACCATCAAGCTGATGGGACTGGGCGTGCGCCAGCTCGCACGTCTCGATGTCCGGCAATTTGCCGCGCCGTTCATGCATGCGCTGGCGGAAGCGACGGGCGAAACCGTGCACCTGTCGGTGCTGGACGGTATCGACGTGGTGTACATCGACAAGATAGATAGCCCGCAGCCGGTGCGCGCTTACTCCATGGTCGGCGGCCGTGCGCCGGCTTATGCCGTGGCCACCGGCAAGGCCTTGCTGGCCCATGCGCCGGAGGGTTACCTGGAACGTTATGCCGCGCAGCTGACCCTGCATACGCCACGCACCGCCGGCACGCTGGCCGCGCTGGAAGCAGAACTGGCGCAGACCGTGCGCACCGGTTACGCCGTCAATACCGGCGAGTGGCGCGACGGTGTGGGCGGCATCGCCTCGGCGGTCTTCGATGGACTTGACCGCCCGATTGCCGCGCTCGGCATTTCCGGCCCGATCGGCCGCCTGCCAGCCTCGCGCATCGCCGAACTGGCGCCGCTGGTGGTGCACAACGCCAGCCAGCTTTCGCAAGCCATGGGCGCGCGCTGCGTCGCGCGCGCAGCCTGACTGCGCTCCCCGATTACAACCATCCCTGACTGAAGAGGAATCGAACGTGACCACCCCCCTCCCCCTTGAAGGTGTCCGTGTCATCGAAATCTGCAACGTCGCCGCGGGCCCCTACTGCGGCATGCTGCTGGCCGACATGGGCGCGGATGTCATCAAAGTCGAAAACCCCGAAGGTGGCGACACGCTGCGCGCCTGGCCGCCGATCACCGACGGCTACAGCGAGAACTTCGCCTCGCTGAATCGCAACAAGCGCTCGGTTACCCTCAACCTGAAGAACCCGGAAGAC
>DATLHT010000452.1:0-9427 GCA_035539795.1 Burkholderiaceae bacterium | reverse complement strand
CTGCAGGAAGGCCGCCTGTGTCCGGCGCTGTCGCTCTACGTGGTGATCGACCGCGCCACGCAGCAGGTGCTGTCGGCCGAGACCCGTGCCGAGCAGGTGCAGATGGCCGCCAACCTGCGCCACAACTTGCTCGATGACGATGTCACCGAGGCGGCGCTCGCGGCGGGCACCGGCACGTTTCCATTCCGCGATGAGCTGGGCATCCTCTGGTCTTTCGCCTGTGCGCTCTACGACGGCCGCCAGCAGGCACGCATCGCCAGCGGTCTCAAGCCCGAAACGCAGAGCCGCGCGGACTACAGTTTCTACCTTGATACCCTGGAAGACGGCACGCAGCGCGTGCGCATCGAACAGCGCAAGCGCGGTTCCCCGCTCGACAAGATCGTCGCCGAGCTGATGATCCTGGCCAACAGCACCTGGGGCCGCATGCTCGCCGATGCCGGCGTACCCGGCATCTATCGTGCGCAGAAAGCATGGGGCATCAACCGCACGCGCATGCAGACCTATCCCGCGCCGCATGAAGGGCTCGGCGTGGCGCAATACGCCTGGAGTACTTCACCGCTGCGCCGCTATGTCGATCTGGTGAACCAGTGGCAGATCCTCGCCGTTGCCGAGCACGGCATCACCGCCAAGTTGGTTGCGCCGTTCAAGCCCAAGGATGCCGATCTGCTGGCAGCGGTCGCCGATTTCGAAGGGACGTATGCTGCCTATGCAGAGCATCAGTCGACCATGGAGAAGTACTGGTGCCTGCGCTGGATCCAGCAGGAGAACCGCACTCGCATGAGCGCTACGGTGCTCAAGGAGGGCATGGTGCGCTTCGACGAGATTCCGCTGCTCACGCGCGTGCCGGAACTGGCACAGGCCGCGCGTGGCACGCAGGTCATGCTGGAGATCATGGGCAGTGACGAGATCGGCCTGGACCTGAGCGTGCGTGTGCTGGAGCTGTGTGCCGGCGGGGATGCCGCCGCACTCGACAGCGCAGCGCTCGACGAACTCGAACAGGAAATGGCCGAAGGCGATCCGTTGGCCGCCGAGGATATCGAGACGCCTGAGGAAGCACCGGAAGCACGCGTTGGCGTAACCGATGCCCCATCGGATACGACACCTGATGCCGCGCCCGATACATCCGGCGAACCGGACGAAACCGCGCCGCCTGCCCTGTAGGGATAGGCGGTTGCCTGCCGTACAATCGATCCCTCCTGTCCCAGGTTCCTAACCGTGAACGCTCACCCGTGAACGTTGTCGCCTCCCCGTCCGTTCTGCCCTTGCGCCGCTGGTGGTCGACCCGCAGTACGCTGGCCAAGGCGTTGACGCTGTCGCTGGCCGTGCATGCCGCACTGCTGGCTGTGCGCTTTGCCGCACCAGAGGCGTTCGACATCCGGCGTGCGGACCAGGCGCTCGAAGTGGTGCTGGTGAACGCCAGGTCGGCCATGGCGCCACGCAAGCCGACTGCACTGGCGCAGGCCAACCTGAACGGCGGTGGCGACTTCGACACGCAGCGCGCCACCACGCCGCTGCCCGCGATGACACAGGACCGGGCCGGCGATGCCGTGCGCCAGGTGCAGCGGCAGATCGAACAGCTCGAGCAAGAACAGCAACGCCTGCTCACGCAGCGCACGCCGACCGTCGCCACGGTCAACGCGGAACGCCCCCAGCCACAGCAGCGGCCACCCGAGCATCGCGAGCGCGGCAGCGACGAGCGGACCACGCTCGATGAAATCGCCCGTCTCGAAGCCGAGATCGCACGCAGCCTCGAGCATTACGGCAAGCGGCCCAAACGCCATCAGCTCACGGCGGCCAGCACGCAGGAAGTGGTCTATGCCCAGTATTACGATGCCCTGCGCCGCAAGGTCGAGGCGCGCGGCACGCAGCAGTTTCCGCAGCGGGACGGCCATCCGCTGTATGGCGAATTGATCGTCGTCATCAACGTCAACAGCGCCGGGCAACTGGGTTATCGGCGCGATGGCTATCTGGCGGAGGGCATCGAGGTCGTCAAGAGCTCTGGTGATCCGGCTCTCGACCGCCAGGCTGTGGCCATCGTGCGCGCTGCCGCGCCATTCGGGCGGTTCTCCAACGAGATGGCGGCGCGCTACGATATCCTCGAGATCGTCTCGACCTTCCGCTTTTCCCGCAGCGGTCTCGAAACCCGACTGCAACCGAGATAGACCGAGGTCCATATGTCACAGACTGCTCCTGATCGTTATGCCGTGGTTGGCAATCCGATTGCCCACAGCAAGTCGCCGCTGATCCATGCCGCATTCGCTGCACAGACGGGACAAGCCTTGCAGTACGACCGCCTGCTTGCACCGCTCGATGGTTTCGTCGCGACGGTGACGGCGTTCTTCGAACATGGCGGCAAGGGCATCAACGTGACCGTGCCCTTCAAGCTCGAAGCCCACGCGCTGGCCGACGTGCTGACACCGCGCGCCCGGCTGGCCGGCGCGGTCAACACCATGTGGCGCGATGCGGCGGGCTGGCACGGCGACAACACCGACGGCATCGGTCTGGTGCGTGATATCGAACACAATCTGGGCGTGCGGCTGAAAGGCCGCCGCGTTCTCCTGCTCGGCGCCGGTGGTGCGGCCCGCGGTGCCTTGCTGCCGCTGATCGAGGCGCAGCCCGCTGCGCTCAGCATCGTGAACCGTACAGGCGCGAAGGCGAGGGCCCTGGCGCAGGGATATCGCGACATGGCTGGCACGCCGGCGTGCGCAGTCTGGGGTGGCGGGTACGACGAACTGGCGACCGACGCCGAACCCTTCGACGTGATCGTCAACGCCACGGCCGGCAGCCTCCAGTCCGAAGTGCCGCCGCTGGCGCCGGCATGCATTGCCCCCGGCGCGCTGGCCTACGACATGATGTACGACGCCGAGCCGACCGTCTTCATGCGCTTCGCCACGGCACATGGCGCACGCGCCGCCGACGGGCTGGGCATGCTGGTCGAACAGGCGGCCGAAGCATTTGCCATCTGGCGCGGCGTGCGGCCGGACACCGCGCCGGTGCTGGCCGATTTGCGGCGCGGCCTGCAGTAAGCCGGTCCCGTCACGCGCCGACCATAACGTACTGGACGGCGTGATACCCTCTCGCCATCCGTCGTTCACTGCATCCGTATTCCGCTCCGCATGAAAAAGAACGCCCGCAGCGGCGGGCCTGGCCGCTGGCTCACCTACCTGCTGACCTGCCTGTTCGCCGGCATCGTGGCGACCCAGGTGTTCTACTTCGTGCAAATTGCCACATGGCAGTGGATCAACCCGGGCAGCACCGCCTTCATGCGCGCCGAACGCGATCGCCTGTGCGGCATCAATTTCTGGAGTTGCGGCGTTGACCGCCGCTGGGTGCCGTACAACGCGATCTCGCGCAACCTCAAGCGCGCCATCATCGCCAGCGAGGATGCCGGCTTCGTCAACCACCCCGGCTTCGAGCTCGACGCCATGCTCGACGCACTCGAGAAGAATCGCCAGCGTGGCCGCATCGTTTCCGGCGGCTCGACCATCACCCAGCAACTCGCCAAGAACCTGTTCCTCTCCAGCGAAAAAAATTACCTGCGCAAGGGACAGGAGTTGCTGATCACCTGGATGCTCGAGTTCTGGCTCGACAAGCAGCGCATTTTCGAGATTTACCTGAACTCCGTTGAATGGGGCGAAGGCATCTTCGGCGCCGAGGCCGCGGCACGGCATTACTTCAAGGTCCCCGCCAGCAGGCTGGGCGTCGGTCAGGCCGCACGCCTCGCTGCTGCATTGCCGGCTCCCAAGTGCTTTGACCAGAAGCGCTACTGCGCCAATGTGCGCATCAACTTCCGCTGGAAGGCGGGGGTGATCGCACGGCGGATGGGGGCGGCGGCGTTGCCGGATGAGTAGTCGGGGCGTTCTTCCCGTGGCCACGCTTTAAGCAATTTCTTGCTGAAGTGCAGAGCGGATACGACTCATATCAGCGCGCGAGTGTGCCGTCGCAGCATCCAAACAGTGTGTCTATTGCCGATAGGTTGCTCGCTGTATTGCTGCCGAGCGGAGTTTCCGGTCCACTCGGGTAACTGGAGAAGCGGTGGATTTACCCTGCGCACAATCTGCAACATCTACTCTCTGCTTCTACCTCGATTGGTGTTCGACATCATTGCACGTAGCCCCTTCCACTCCTGCAGGCGCACGTCGGGCTGAAATTTTTGCCACTGTTCGCTGATTGCCTGAATGATTTCCCTGGGCTTCAAACCGTTGTACTGTTTTCTATCGGTATGAAGCTCGCGCACCATATGCGCTGTGAGCAAACAGCTACTGCTGAAGGGTGTTTGGCTGGGTGGTGCATAAGTTCTCTTGTCTTCGATCATCAAGATGACCGGCATACTCTCGGCAGGTGGCAGCATGTCTTCATTGGCTACGGATGGCTGCAGTTTCAGTTCGGCGGCCAAGTCAGGGGTGCTCGATATCTGCTCACAGGGAATTTCCAGAGCAACTGTGTGAATCTCGACGTCATCTATTGCAATATCAAGTATCTCGCTCAGCGCGAGAGCCAGTTCCATTCTCAGTCCTGATTTTCTGTCCTCGTATTGGGCAGGATTGTCGAGGCTGCCCGCATCCGCTGTTCTGAAGATATGAAATTTGTATTGCAGAGTATTGTCAGATGGTGCTGGTTCCGGTGGCTGCCTTCTGAAGAGGTTTGTGAACCGACGTATCCCCCGCGTAGTGCGTGCGACGGCTTTTCTTTCCACTGTTCCGACATACCATCGGTTATCGTGCGTAGAAAACAGAGTGAAGGTGTGGGCCTGAGTAGCGGCAATCGCTGCCAGCTGATTTTGAATGGAGCGACATTCTTCAAACGAGATCTCAAATCTGTACGTCGCGCTGTTCTTGCCGTTATGCAGTCGCAGCGGTATCTGGATGTGGTCTTGAAGATCGCGGAAGATTTCTCTCAGGCATTCAGTTTCGTGGACATCGGGGTCGAGCACATCGTCCGCCGCGTCAATGAGCGCTTGGTGGAGCGTCGTTGAGGTTGTCGATACAGGCAGCACTTCGCATTCGCGTTTCAATCCTGGTTCGGCAGTCGCTTTCGAATGCTGCAGCCGTTGCCTGTCATTCGGCATTTGTCCGGCGTTCAATGCTGGCGGCACCTCAGCGGCTTCGTCTGTTTTAATGTAAGGGGACATCGACGCTGATTTACCTGATTCATCGTCCAAGAGAAGTGCCATGACTGGCGGTGTGGCGCTATTGGGTGATTCCGAGTGCACCAGCCTAGCTTGATGGACATTCCTTTCGTTGGCATTGTCTTGCGCCACTGCGGCGGGCGAAGCCTCGTCCTGTGCTGGGGGCGCTGGAATGCCAGTCACATCAGGCGGGCTAGTCCTGATCGTGATCTGCGGAACGCCGGCGCTGTGAGTGGGCGCAGCACTTCCGCTACCGGAAAGCGCTGCTGTGACACTACCTGGAATAGGTACTGATGCAGAATTTTCATTCTGTACGGTTGAGGACGTGTCTTCTTCTGTCGGGTCAGTGTGGACGGTTACCGTCCCCAGACCGTTACCGCCGCGATCATATGTCCGTAGTACCTGCTTGGATATCGTGCGCGTCTCTAACGCGGGATGTGTGACTCCGATCTGCCGTAGGTGGCTTAGTAATTCAGGCCGGGCGCGAAGATATTGCTCCAGTGAGCCGCGCTCGTGTTTGCGACCGCCATTGCTGCAATGTGCATACCGGACATCGGCCCAGTCCCCCGGCTGGTCCAGGAAGCTTTGCACGGCCTTATGCTCCGCGCGCAGTAGAAACTGGTCCAGCTTGTTCGCATTGATCCAGGGGAAGTCGCGCTTCGGGCGGCCGGGCTTGAGGTTCGGAATACCAAGCCACTTCACCTGACTGTTCGGTTGCTGCGCCGTACGGACAGTCCCGCGTGTTTTTGCGCACGACGATGCCGGCAGTAATGTCTTGTAATTAAGCTTGAATTGATCAATACGCTTGCGGAGCGCCGGTTTGGCATCAAGGTATTCGCGCAATGAGCTGGCGAGGCAGTACCGCCCATGCTGATCCAGATAGCCATATCGGGCATTGGCCCAGGAGCCCGGGGCATTCAGGAAAGATTGAATTCGTTTGGACCCGCCTTCCAGCAAGAGCTCGTTGATCGTGCGGGCATTGTGTTCCGGCAGCGCATCGGGAGAGTATGGCGGTATGTCAGGCCGCGTCCCGGCACTGCCGATTCGAATACTGTCGATAGTCCCCGCCATGCATCGTCTCCATATCGTTATGGGCGATGCCTAGCCTGCACGGATCGGGCCGACTCGCCTGCAATGACCTTACACACTGCGGCGAGCCGTATCTTCAAGAAATTTCTGAAATGTGGCTTCAGAAACGCAAAACAATGTCTCTGAAGCCGTCAGGCTGTCAGTGCAGCCAGCCCTTCTTGCGGAAATAGGCCAGGGGGAGAAGCGCGGACACGACCATCAGGCCGAGCGCCCACGGATAGCCGGCGGCCCAGTCGAGTTCCGGCATGAACTTGAAGTTCATGCCGTAGATGCTGGCGATCAGTGTCGGCGGCATCAAGCCCACCGACACCACCGAGAACAGCTTGATGATCTTGTTCTGGTTGATGTTGATGAAACCGACGGTGGCGTCCATCAGGAAGTTGATCTTGTCGAAGAGGAAGGCCGTGTGGTTCTCCAGCGAGTCGATGTCGCGCATGATCTGGCGCGCGTCGTCCTGCTGTTCGGCGGACAGCATCTGGCTGCGCATCAGGAAGGAGATGGCGCGGCGCGTGTCCATGACGTTGCGGCGGATGCGGCCGTTCAAGTCTTCCTCGCGCGCGATGGTTTCGAGCACGTCGGCCGCGGCTTCGTCGGTGACGTTCTCGGCAAGCACGCGCTTGCTGGCCTCTTCGAGGCGCTCGTAGATTTCCTCGATGGAGTCGGCCGAGTATTCCGCGTCGGTGGCGTACAGGTCCATCAGCACGTCCTTGGCGTTGCGCACCGAGCCGGCGCGCATGCGGGCGCGCAGCCGCACGAGGCGGAACACGGGCAGGTCTTCGTCGTGGATGGAGAACAGCACGTCCTTGGCGAGGACGAAGGCGACGCGCACGTTGCGCGAGGCGTCGTCCTCGGCCAGCAGGAAGTCGGTGCGGATGTGGATGTTCTCGTCTTCGCCCTCGAAGTAGCGGGCGGACGCCTCAAGGTCACCGAGGTCTTCCAGCTCCGGCAGGGCGACGCCGTAGGCTTCCTTGATCCAGGCGAGTTCTTCGTCGTCCGGGTCGACCACGTCGATCCAGATGGGCTTGTGCAGCAACAGCTCGTTGCGGTCGTCGACCTGCTCTTGGGCGAGCCGGCCTTTTTGCAAGACGAACAGGTTGATCATCCCTGGCTCCTTTCGATGTCGCGAGGGAGAGACACTGGCGGGGTCGTTCGTCGATAGCGCGCGCGCACGCGCATCAGCAAGCGTGATCGTTCTGGCATCGCGGGTTGTGCGCGAGGGTCAGATACGATGACGTTTGCCGTGATCGATTGGCAACCAGGGAAGGAACGAAAGACGAACCTTGCCCGCAGTATGGTCTGCGGGCAAGGCGGCACAGTGCCGCTACGCAGCCCGCAGTGACATGGAATTCATGGCGCGCTGCCCCGCAGGGCGCGAACTGCCTGAATCCCCGATGCTACTGCCCACGTAGTTTCTCCGAAGATTGAGATGGCCGCGAGTGTAGCCCAAACGGCCCGGATTGTTAAGTGAAACTTGGGTGACGACGAGACGCGCTCAAAATGATTCTGGCGTCCGGTTTGGCGGCATGTGGCGGCCTTGCCGTACTACCTGTACTGTTTGCGGCCACTCGCCTAGCCAGAACCGCTTTGCTTCATTTTAGCCGCGTCGCTCAGCGGGCAAGGCGTGGCGCAAACAAGACGCTCGCCAGGGCAAGCAGGATCAGGACCACGGCGGCGTAGTCCTGCCAGTGCGGCGCCTCGCCCAGTAGGACCATGCCGGAAAATACGCCGACCACGGGAATCATCATGATCGACAGGCTCGACATCACGGGCGGCAGGATGCGCGCGAGCCGGAACCAGATGATATGGCAGAAGGCAAACACGATCACCGCGTTGTAGGCGATGGCGGCCCAGTCGCCGGCATTCGGCCAGTGCCAGGGGGCGGTAAAGGGCGTGGCCAGCAGGATGAAGGCCAGGGTGACGATCAGCATCCAGAAGGTCAGGACGGTCAGTGGCATATCGAAATGGGCGCGCTTCATCATCTGTGTGCCGAGGCCCCACGCGGCGGCGGAGATCAGCATCAGCACCAGGCCGAGCGGTTTGCCGGTCAGTGTGCCGAGCTCACCGGAAAGCAGCAACAGCGTGCCGGTCAGTGCGCAGGCAATGCCGATCCACAGCCCCAGGCCGAGGCGTTCGCGGAAGAGCAGTAGGCCCCACAGGGCAGCCCAGATGGGCATGGTGTAGGCGAGAATGGCCGAGCGTCCCGAGGACAGCATGGCGATGGCGAAGATGGACAGCAGGTGCCATACCACCATATTGCTCAGGGCCAGCTTGAGGATGACCGGCCACTGGCTGCGCGCGACCCACAGCGACTCGCCACGCACCCGCAGCACGACGAACATGGTGAGAATACCGCCGGCCACGCTGAGCCCGCGGAATTCGAGCGGTGGCAGGCTGCGCACACCGTATTTCATGATCGGCCAGTTGATTCCCCAGCACAACGTCAGCAGAACGAGCAGGATCAGGTCGCGGCGTGAGAGGTGGGGCATCGGCAAAGGGGAATGGAAACGGCAGATTGGCGGAATGCCAACAAACAGGGTGAAAGATATCACGGGGCAGGTAAAATCGAAGCGTAAGCCGCAAGCATGGTGCGCTCCGCCGGAGCCCGTCTTGCGGACGTTTCCGGGTTTCTGCATATGACCTTCATCGCTCAGTTGTCTGCCGCATGGCAGCGTAACCAGTCCCTGCTGTGCGTCGGGCTTGATCCCGACCCGACCAAACTGCCGGTTTCGCTGACCGGCACAGGTGGCGCGATCTTTTCGTTCTGCCGTGAAATCGTCGATGCCACGGCTGATCTCGTCTGCGCCTTCAAGCCGCAGATCGCCTATTTCGCCGCACAGCGGGCGGAGGACCAGCTGGAGCAGCTGATCCACTATATCCACGATGCCCATCCGGGCATTCCGGTCATTCTCGATGCCAAGCGCGGTGATATCGGTGCCACGGCGGAGCAGTACGCGCGCGAAGCCTTCGAGCGTTATCAGGCGGATGCGGTGACGGTTAATCCGTACATGGGCTTCGATTCCATCGAGCCCTATCTGGCGTATGACACGCGCGGTGTGATCGTGTTGTGCCGGACCTCGAATGCCGGTGGCAGCGACCTGCAGGCACTGGACGTGCGAGGTGCGCCGCTGTACCAGACGGTGGCGCGGCTGGCGCGCGAGCGCTGGAACACGACGGGCCAGCTGGCCCTGGTGGTGGGCGCGACCTTCCCCG
>DATLHT010000451.1:0-5211 GCA_035539795.1 Burkholderiaceae bacterium | reverse complement strand
GGCGACGCCATGCTGCTGCAACGCACCGCCTGAAAGCCATGCTCCAGTTCGAACTGCTACGCACCGAAGGCCGCGCCCGCCGCGGCCGCCTCACGCTGAACCACGGCGCGATCGAGACGCCGATCTTCATGCCCGTAGGCACGTATGGCTCGGTCAAGGCCATGTCGCCGCTCGAACTCAACGAGATCGGCGCGCAGATCATCCTTGGCAACACCTTCCATCTGTGGCTGCGGCCGGGGCTGGAAGTGGTCGCAACACACGAAGGCCTGCACGGTTTCATTGGCTGGGACAAACCCATCCTCACCGACTCCGGCGGCTTCCAGGTGTTTTCGCTGGGCGACCTGCGCAAGATCACCGAAGATGGCGTGACGTTCGCCTCGCCCGTGAATGGCGACAAGCTGTTCCTGTCGCCCGAGATCTCGATGCAGATCCAGCATACGCTCAACAGCGACATCGTCATGCAATTCGACGAATGCACGCCGTACGAGATCGATGGCCGCCCGGCGACGCGCGACGAGGCTGCCAAGTCGATGCGCATGAGCCTGCGCTGGGGCAAGCGCTCACGCGATGAATTCGACCGCGGCGAAAATCCCAATGCGCTGTTCGGCATCGTCCAGGGCGGCATGTTCGAAGACCTGCGCGAAGAGTCGCTGGCCGGCCTGCAGGCCACCGGCGACGGCGGTTTCCACGGCTACGCCATCGGTGGGCTGTCAGTGGGCGAGCCCAAGGAAGACATGCTGCGCGTGCTCGAACACATCGGGCCGAAGCTGCCGGCCGACAAGCCGCACTACCTGATGGGCGTCGGCACCCCCGAAGACCTCGTGGCCGGCGTCGCCTCCGGTGTGGACATGTTCGACTGCGTGATGCCCACGCGCAACGCGCGCAACGGCTGGCTGTTCACGCGCTACGGCGACGTCAAGATCAAGAACGCCGCACACAAGAACGACCCGCGCCCGCTCGACGAAAGCTGCGGCTGCTACACCTGCCGCAACTTCTCGCGCGCCTACCTGCACCATCTGCACCGCGTGGGCGAGATCCTCGGCGCGCGCCTGAACACGATCCACAACCTGTACTACTACCTGGAACTGATGCGCGAGATGCGTGATGCCATCGAGGCAGGGCAGTTCAGCGCGTTTGTGGCGCGGTTTCATGCGGATCGGGGGCGCGGGGCGCAGTGACGCCCGCGCGCGTCCGGGGAACACCAGCGGCCTCAACCGCTCAAAGGCTTGATCCGGGCGTCCAGGACGGCCGGAAACAATGCTTTGCCGGGCATATCAGAGTGTTAGAATGCCCGATTCGTGAATTAAACAAAATGGAGAAGTAACGTGCTGATTTCCAACGCTTTTGCGCAATCCGCAGGGGGTGCGGGCGGTGCTGCCGGCCTGATGAGCTTCCTGCCGATCATCCTGATGTTCGTGGTGCTGTGGTTCATCATGATCCGCCCGCAGATGAAGCGTCAGAAGGAAACCAAGGCCATGCTGGAAGCACTGGCCAAGGGTGACGAAGTGATTACCGCTGGCGGCATCCTGGGCCGTGTCACCAAGGTGGGCGACCAGTACGTGTCGGTCGAACTCGCCGACGGTATCGAAGTCAGCATGCAGAAAAGTGCGGTGATCAACGTGCTGCCCAAGGGCACGCTCAAGAGCATCTGATGATGTGATGTTCCCGCCCGTGCGGCGGGGACGCCCCGCAAACGCTGTATCCGCCACGTGGTGCGGCAGCGCTTTGCCAACCGGTTGTATCCGGTTCCCGCCCGGGAACCCGCGACGCACCTGAACGCCTGGTCGAAGATGAACCGTTATCCGCTCTGGAAATATCTCGTCATCCTGGTGGCGCTCGCCATCGGGCTGATCTACACCCTGCCGAACTTCTTCGGCGAAGCGCCTGCCGTGCAGGTGTCGTCGGCCAAGGCCACCGTCAAGATCGACGCCAGCATGCAACAGCGCGTCGAAGATATCCTCGATGCTGCGCAACTCCGGCCCGATGGGCTGTTCTTCGATCTGGTCGGCCCTACCGGTAGCGTCAAGGCACGTTTCCGCACGACCGACGAGCAGTTGCGCGCCAAGGATGCGCTGAGCCGGGCGCTCAACCCGGACCCGGCCGATCCCACGTATATCGTCGCGCTGAACCTGCTGTCCGGTTCACCGCGCTGGCTGACGTCGCTGCATGCGCTGCCGATGTACCTCGGCCTGGACCTGCGCGGTGGCGTGCACTTCCTGCTGCAGGTGGACATGAAGGGCGCGGTCGACAAGAAGCTGGAAGGCCTCGCCGGTGACGCCCGGACGCTGCTGCGCGATGCGCGCCTGCGTCACAACGGTATCGAGCGCACCAGCCAGGGCGTAACCATCCGCTTCGAATCCGCGGATGATGCCAGCAAGGCGCGCAGCATACTGGCTAGCCAGCAACGTGAGCTGGCCTACCAGAGCAGCACGGCGGACGGTGCGACGGTACTGACCGGTACCTTTACCGATGCGGCCCGGCGCGAGGTGCAGGACACGGCCGTCAAGCAGAACATCACGACCCTGCACAACCGTGTGAACGAACTCGGCGTGGCCGAGCCGGTGATCCAGCAGCAAGGCGCCGACCGGATCGTGGTACAGCTGCCGGGCGTGCAGGACACCGCCAAGGCCAAGGACATCATCGGCCGTACCGCCACGCTGGAAGCGCGCCTTGCCGATCCGGACGCGCCGCGTGTGCCGCGCGAGGGCGACCCGGTGCCGCTGGGCAGCGAACTGTTCCTGCATGGCAACGGCGCCCCGGTGATCCTCAAGAAACAGGTGATCTTCACGGGTGACCGCATCGAAAGTGCCTCGGCCGGCTTCGATCAAAACCAGCGTCCGTCGGTCAACATCAAGCTCGACAGCCAGGGCGGCCGCGTGCTGCGCGATGTGTCGCGCGAGAACATCGGCAAGCCGATGGGCATCGTGCTGTTTGAGAAGGGCAAGGGCGAGGTGCTGACGGTGGCGACGATCCAGTCGGAACTGGGCACGAGCTTCCAGATCACCGGCAACTACAGCACCACCGAAGCCAATGACCTGGCACTGCTGCTGCGCGCTGGCTCGCTGGCTGCGCCGATGGAGATCATCGAGGAACGCACGATCGGTCCGTCGCTGGGCGCGGACAATATCCAGAAGGGCTTCGATTCGGTGCTGTACGGCTTTGCCGCGATCGCCATCTTCATGATCATCTACTACATGCTGTTCGGCATCTTCTCGGTGCTGGCGCTGGCGTTCAACCTGCTGATGCTGATCGCTATCCTGTCCATGCTGCAGGCTACGCTGACGCTGCCGGGTATTGCCGCCATCGCACTGGTGCTGGGCATGGCCATCGATGCAAACGTGCTGGTCAACGAGCGGATCCGTGAAGAGCTGCGCGGCGGCGCCTCGCCGCAGGCCGCCATCACACACGGCTTCGAGCGCGCCTGGGCGACAATTCTGGACTCGAACGTCACCACGCTGATTGCCGGCCTGGCGCTGCTGGCATTCGGCTCGGGCCCGGTGCGCGGCTTTGCCGTGGTGCACTGCCTCGGAATTCTGACGTCGATGTTCTCCGCCGTGTTCTTCGCACGCGGCCTGGTGAACCTGTGGTACGGCCGCAAGAAGCGCCTGCAGTCGATTTCGATCGGCACGGTGTGGAAGCCGGATACCGACGCCGCCACCAAGTAATCATCGACACACTGACGACTGGCTGGCTGCAACGGTGCATACCGCGTGCAGCCAGCCGCAACCGGTAACCAAGGGCAACACATGGAATTTTTCCGAATCCGGCGCACCATCCCCTTCATGCGGCATGCGCTGATCTTCAATGTGATCTCGTTCGCCACCTTCTTTGCTGCCGTGTTCTTCATCTGGCAAAAGGGTCTGCATCTGTCGATCGAGTTCACCGGCGGCACGGTAATGGAAGTGTCCTACAGCCAGCCGGCCGAACTGGACAAGGTGCGCGGCGCAGTCGCCTCGCTCGGCTACACCGATATCCAGGTACAGAACTTCGGTACCTCACGCGACGTCATGATCCGTCTGCCGCTGCAGAAAACCGCGAGCGGTGAAGCGGTGTCGACGGCCCAGCAAAGCGAACAGGTGATGGGGACGCTCAAGGCCCGTGACGCTTCGGTGGAACTGAAGCGCGTGGAGTTCGTCGGCCCGCAGGTCGGCAAGGAATTGGCAACCGACGGCTTGATGGCGCTGCTGTTCGTGATTGTCGGCATCATGGTCTAACTGGCCTTCCGCTTCGAATGGAAATTCGCCGTGGCAGGCATCATTGCCAACCTGCATGATGTGATCATCATCATGGGATTTTTTGCCTTCTTCCAGTGGGAGTTTTCGCTCTCCGTGCTGGCGGCGGTACTGGCGGTGCTGGGCTACTCGGTGAACGAGTCGGTGGTGATCTTCGACCGGATCCGCGAGAATTTCCGCAAGTACCGCAAGCTGTCGA
Source organism: Burkholderiaceae bacterium (assembly GCA_035539795.1). Taxonomy (GTDB): domain Bacteria; phylum Pseudomonadota; class Gammaproteobacteria; order Burkholderiales; family Burkholderiaceae; genus Imbroritus. Next base: position 780 of record DATLHT010000451.1, on the reverse strand, counting down.
CCGAAGAAGTGATCAACTCCGCCATCACCGGGACGATCTCGCGCACCATCATCACCCACGGTTCGACCGAGATGATGGTGGTCTCCATGCTGATCTTCGGCGGTGCGACACTGCATTACTTCTCGCTGGCGCTGACGATCGGCATTCTGTTCGGCATCTATTCGTCGGTATTCGTGGCAGCCGCGATCTGCATGTGGCTGGGCGTGAAACGCGAGGATCTGGTCAAGTCCGACCCGCGCAAGGATGACTCGGGCCAGGAAGATCCGAACTACGGTGCACAGGTCTGACACCAGCGCACCCGGCACGTAAAAAAGCCCGTCCTTGTGGACGGGCTTTTTCATTGGGCGATGGCTGAGCCGCTTCGGTTCGGCTCAGACTACCGGCCCCGGGAGCGACACAGAACCGGCCGGAAGTCCCCATGCCCCGGCGCATCGCACCGGTCTGGTCAGCGGTCAGTCAGCCTTGACCCCTTCGACCTGGATAGCCAGCTTCACTTCCGGATTGAAGCCCATCTTCACGCCGTAATCGATGCCGAAATCGCTACGGTTGAAGGCGCCATAGACGTCGGCGCCGCAAGCTTCTCGCTTGAGCATCGGATGCTGGATGCACTTGAAATCGCGGATCTCGAGCTTGACCGGCTTGGTCACGCCATGCAGCGACAGTTCGCCCTCGGCTTCCGTGGGTACGTCACCATTGAACTTGGTGAACTTGCCCTTGTAGGTGATCTCGGGATAGGCCTCGACATCGAACATGTCCGGCGACTTGGCGTGCTGCGTCATC
>DATLHT010000450.1:0-2283 GCA_035539795.1 Burkholderiaceae bacterium | reverse complement strand
CCTGAAGGGCGCGCAGGCTGCGGCCGACAAGCTGAAGCAGGCCGGCCACAAGGCGGTCGGCGTGACGGCCGATGTCTCGAGTGAGCAGGATACGGCCGCCATGGCCGCTGCGGCGCTCGAAGCCTTCGGCCAGATCGACGTGCTGGTCATCAACGCCGCGATCTATTCGACGCTGCAGATCAAGCCGTTCGAAGAGCTGACGGTCGCCGACTGGAAGAAGATGTTCGATGTCAACGTCATCGGCCAGTTCCTGTGCTGCCGCGCGGTGCTGCCGGCATTCCGCCAGCAGGGCGGGGGCCGCATCATCAACATCTCCTCGGCGGTGGCGTTCAAGGGCAACCCGGGCATGCTGCATTACGTCGCTTCGAAGGGCGCGATCGTTTCGATGACGCGCACGCTCGCGACCGAACTGGGCGAGCACAACATCCTGGTCAACAGTGTCGGGCCAGGTTTCACGCTCAGCGACGGCGTGCACCAGAACCCCGAACTGGCGAGCAAGGTCTCCGGTTTCTCCGTCCGCAGCCGTGCGCTCAAGCGCGACATGGTGCCGGCTGACGTGGTGGGTGCAGTGTCGTTCTTCGCCGGACCGGATGCAGGCTTCATCACCGGACAGACGCTGATCGTCGATGGCGGTGCGTACTACCATTAAACGGTGATCGCACGCGCGGATCGTTTTTTTTGATGTAATACTCAGCCTACTGACCACTTGTCCGAATGTGGCGGTAGCGCTGAGCGGCAACAGGAGATCCCCATGAAATACGTACGAAACGTGTGGTACCCACTGGGCTGGGCCGAGGACATCGGCCGCGAGCTGTCGCGCCACATGGTGCTGGAAGAAGCCATCGTGGTCTATCGCCGCGAAGACGGCAAGATCGCGGCCTTGCAGGATGCGTGTCCGCACCGCCTGGCGCCGCTATCGCTGGGCAAGCTGAAGGGCGACACCATTGAGTGCGGCTACCACGGCATGACCTTCGACTGCTCGGGCAAGTGCGTGCGCATCCCCGGCCAGGACATCATTCCGGGCAACGCCGTAGTGCGTGCCTATCCGATCGAAGAGAAGTACGGCCTCGCCTGGATCTGGATGGGCGATCCCGCGCTCGCCGATCCGGCCAAGCTGTTCCACATCGAGCAGTACGACGATCCGAGCTGGCGCGCCGTCAAGGGCGGCACACTGCGCATCGACTGCAACTACCTGTCACTGTGTGACAACCTGCTCGATCCGGCGCACGTCACCTTCGTCCACCCGAGCACCCTCGGCACGCCCGCCGGCGCCACCGTGCCCGTGAACAACGAATACGGCGACCGCAGCATCATCGTGTGGCGCTGGATCCGCGATGCGCCCGCCATTCCGCTGTTCTCCAAGTACGGCAAGTTCACCGCCAACGTGGACCGCTGGCACTACTACAACTACACGGCGCCGTGCTTCTATGCCATCGACATGGGTTCGTGCCTGACCGGCACCATCCCCGACATGGACAAGCGCCACGAAGGCGTGCAGATGTTCGCCTGCCATCTGCTCACGCCGGTAGACGAGCGCACCGTGCTGCAACACTGGTTCCACGTGCGCAACTTCCGCACCGACGAAGTCGATATGGAAGCGGAACTGACCGCCGACATGGACGCCGCCTTCAATGAAGACAAGGTCGTGCTGCAGCGCATCCAGCTCGAAGAAGAGCGTGAAGCCGCGCGCGGCAAGCCCTACAAGCGCATCGTGCTCGGCATCGACGCCGCGCCGCGCCGCATGCGTAAAATGATCGACCAGATGATCGCGGAAGAAGAACAGGCCGGTGGCATCACTGCCATCCCGGTCAAGCTGGAAACCGCCAGCGCCTGACCGGCGCCCCGGACGCGATCATCCGGGATGGGGCGGGGATGCGGTCAGTGCCGCGCTCCGCCCAGCGGGCCCCACGTGGAGAGAATGAGATGGTGAATGTGACGTATATCGATCCGACTGGCGAAGCGCTGACGCTCGGCCTGCCGGAAGGATGGAGCCTGATGCAGGGCGCCGTGGCCAACGGCGTCGATGGCATCGTGGGGGAATGCGGTGGCTCGTGCGTCTGCGCGACCTGCCACTGCTATGTGGAAGAAGCACGGCTGGCGGATCTGTCGCCCGCTTCGGCGGATGAACTGGACCTGCTCGACAGCCTGCCCGAAGGGCGCCAGGCCAACAGCCGGCTGGCATGCCAGATCAAGGCGAGTCCGGCCATCGAAGGGCTGGTGATCACGGTGGCGCCGGTACAGGTATGAGCATGGACCCGCATATCATCATCGTCGGCGCCGGGC
>DATLHT010000449.1:0-10977 GCA_035539795.1 Burkholderiaceae bacterium | reverse complement strand
GTCATGGATGCGGGCGGCCTGGTGTCGGATGACATCATCATCGGCCTGGTCAAGGATCGCCTGCAGCAGCCTGACTGCCAGAAAGGTTACCTGTTCGACGGCTTCCCGCGCACCATCCCGCAGGCGCAAGCCATGAAGGATGCCGGCGTGGCCATCGACTACGTGCTGGAGATCGACGTGCCGTTCGACGCCATCATCGAGCGCATGAGCGGCCGCCGCGTGCACGTGGCCTCGGGCCGCACCTACCACGTCAAGTACAACCCGCCCAAGCAGGCCGGCCTGGATGACGTGACCGGCGAAGCCCTGATCCAGCGCGACGACGACAAGGAAGACACCGTGCGCAAGCGCCTCGACGTGTACGCACAGCAAACCCGTCCGCTGGTGGATTACTACTCGGGCTGGGCCAAGCAAGGCAGCCCGGCCGGCAGCGTGAAGGCTCCGCAGTATCGCAAGATCAGCGGCATGGGTTCGGTCGAGGAAATCACCGGACGTGTGTTCGAGGCGCTCAAGTAAGCCTCGCCTGCGATGCCGGCACCGTCCGGCATGCCTGAAGAAGCGGCCTCCCGGGCCGCTTTTTTTACGCCGGCCAAGCGTGCGCCTCCATCGCACAATCCTGCCGCCGCGATGTGCCAGTGCGCCCGCCATGCCGCTACAATCGCAGGAGGCATGAACGTCTTGCGAGGACTGGCATGGAAATCGGCAACCACGTGTTCATCATCACCGGCGGCGCCTCCGGGCTGGGCGAAGCCACGGCCCGCATGATCGCCGCGCAAGGCGGCTTGCCCGTGATTGCCGATCTCCGGCAGGATGCCGGCAGGCACTTGGCACGCGAACTCGGCGGACGCTTCGTCACCTGCGATGTCACCTCCGCCGACGATGCGCAGCGCGCCGTCGATACGGCATGTGCCGCCGGCACATTGGGCGGGTTGATCAACTGCGCCGGTATTGCCCCCGCGATGCGCACGGTGGGCAAGCAAGGCCCGCACTCCCTCGACCTGTTCGAGCGCGTGATCGCCATCAACCTGACCGGCACTTTCAACATGATCCGCCTCACCGCCGCCGCCATGGCAGGCAACACCCCGAACACCGAGGGCGAACGCGGCGTAATCGTCAACACCGCATCGGTCGCGGCCTTCGACGGGCAGATCGGCCAGGCGGCCTACGCGGCATCCAAGGGCGGCATCGTCGGCATGACGCTGGCGATTGCCCGTGACCTGGCGCGCGACGGCATTCGCTGCGTGACCATCGCCCCGGGCGTCTTCGAAACGCCGATGCTGCTCGGCATGCCCGCAGACGTCCAGGCCGCGCTCGGCGCCGCCGTACCGTTTCCACCGCGCCTCGGCAAGCCGGCGGAGTATGCGCAGCTGGTCCAGTCGATTTTCTCCAATACGATGCTGAATGGCGAGACCATCCGTCTGGACGGCGCCATTCGCATGCCGCCGAAATAATCCGCGCGATGCCTGCACACCCGCACACCACCTCCCGGCCGCACACCCCGGCCCGTCTGTGGCATCTCGTCCGGCAACTGCGGCGCGTGCTGCTGGCCATCTGCTGCGCCACCAGCGCCAGCGCATCCGCGCAGCCTGCTGTCGATCCGGAAGGATTCTCCGGGTGGACTGACAAGCCGGGCTGGTATCACACCCGCGACATGATCGTCGCGGCGCATCCCTTGGCAGCGGAGGCTGGGCGGCAGATCTTGCAGGACGGTGGCAGCGCGATCGATGCCGCGATTGCCGCACAACTGGTGCTGGCGCTGGTCGAACCACAATCCTCGGGGCTTGGCGGTGGCGGTTTTCTGCTGCATGCGCATGGCGCATCCGTGCAAGCCTATGACGGGCGCGAAACCGCGCCGGCAGCGGCGACGCCGGCGCTGTTCCAGGAAACCAACGGGCAGCCGATGCGGTTCTTCGCGGCCGTGGTCGGCGGGCGCTCCGTCGGCGTGCCGGGCCTGCTGCGCATGCTGGAGCAGGCGCACCGCGACCATGGGCGATTGCCGTGGAAAGCGCTGTTCCAGCCCGCCATCCGTCTGGCCGAACAAGGCTTTCCCGTAGGCCAGCGGCTCGCGACGCTGCTGCGGCAGGAGCGCTATCTGGCCGACGATCCCGAAGCCCGCGCCTATTTCTTCAGCCCCGACGGCACACCGCGCGCGGCCGGCGCGACACTGCGCAATCCCGCGCTGGCCTACACGCTGCGGGCCATTGCAGCTGGCGGCGCGGAAGTTTTCTATACCGGTAATATCGCGCGCGACATCGTGCGCAAGGTCCGCAACCATCCGCGTAACCCGGGCCTGCTGACGGCCGAGGACATGGCGCGCTACCAGGCCGTCCGCCGCACGCCGGTCTGCGCGCCGTACCGGCAATGGCGCGTATGCGGCATGCCGCCACCGTCGTCCGGCGGACTGGCGGTCGCGCAGATCCTCGGCATGCTGGAGGCCCTGCCGCCGGAATGGCAGATCGAGCGCTACCCGCCGCAGCGCGAGGTCGGCCGCCTGGTGCCCGATCCCATCGCGGTTCACCTGATCACCGAGGCCGAGCGGCTGGCCTATGCCGACCGGGCACGCTATGTGGGCGACCCGGCGCGCACCGCGCCGCCAGCCGGCGCATGGTCGAGCCTGATCGCACCGGACTACCTCAAGCAGCGCGCCGCGGCCATCGCGGAACGCAGCATGGGTCAGGCGATGGCCGGCGTGCCGGATGGAACGCCGCCGTCGCCCGCCGCGGGACCCGACGACAGTCTCGAACTGCCGTCGACCACGCATCTGGTCGTCGTCGACCAGTATGGCAACACCGTGTCGATGACCACGTCGATCGAGAACCAGTTCGGCGCTCGCCTGATGGTGCGCGGCTTCCTGCTCAACAACCAGTTGACGGACTTCGCCTTCAGCGCGACGCAAAACGGCCGGCCGGTGGCCAATCGCGTGGAAGGTGGCAAGCGGCCGCGCTCGTCAATGGCGCCGACACTGGTGTTCGAGCGCGACAGCAACCGCCTGGTGCTGGCGCTCGGTTCGCCGGGCGGCTCGGCCATCATTCCGTACGTGGTGAAGACCCTGGTCGGGACGCTGGACTGGAAGCTCGACCTGCAGAGCGCGATTGCGTTGCCCAACTTCGGCTCGCGCAACGGTCCGACCGAACTCGAGGCGGACCGCTTTCCAGCCAATCTACAGGAAGCCCTACGCATGCGCGGCCACACCTTGCGCGTCGCGCAACTGGTCTCGGGCGTGCATGGCATCGCACGTACCACAGAGAGTGAGGAAGTTCGCTGGTTCGGCGCGGCGGACCCGCGCCGCGAGGGCGTGGCTGCCGGCAACGAGACTGGCGGCGCGACCGCCCTACCGGCACGTTGAACGGTTAAACGGATGGGCTGCGGGCCAGTGGCGGATTCTTGGCGAAATAGGCGCGGATACCGCGCAGGATGGCATCGGCCAACGCCTCCTGGTGGGCACTGTCGTTGAGCTTGGCTTCTTCTTCCGGATTGCTGATGAAGGCCGTCTCGATCAGGATCGAAGGAATGTCCGGCGCCTTCAGCACGGCAAAGCCGGCTTGCTCGACATTGCGCTTGTGCAGCCGGTGCATGCCGCCGATCTGTTCGAGCACGGCGCGTCCGACCTTGAGGCTGTCGTTGATCTGCGCAGTCGTGGAAAGGTCGAGGAGCACCTTGGCGACCTGCACGTCCTTGGAACCGACATTGGCACCGCCGATCTGGTCCGAGGCATTTTCGCGGTTGGCCATCCAGCGCGCCGCGGCACTCGATGCACCACGTTCCGACAAGGCAAACACCGAGGCGCCACGCGCCTCCGGTGACAGGAAGGCATCTGCATGGATCGACACGAACAGGTCGGCCTGCACACGCCGCGCCTTCTGCACACGCACATTGAGCGGCACGAAGTAATCACCGTCGCGTGTCAGCATGGAGCGCATGTCGGGCTGAGCATCGATCTTCTGCCGCAGACGCTTGGCGATCGCCAGCACGATGTTTTTCTCATACGACCCGCCGCGCCCGATGGCGCCCGGGTCTTCTCCGCCATGGCCTGGATCGAGCGCCACGGTCAGCAGGCGACGCACCTTGAGCGGACCGGGAGCAGGATTGTTGCGGGCCACCGGCGGCGTGGACGGCTTGGGTTCGGGAACGGTGCGTGGCGTCGGCACCACGGCCGGCGGCGTCACAGCGGCCAGCGGGGGCGTGCCCTTGGGACCGGGGATTGGATCGCCGGCATGCTTGCGCGCCAGTTCGGCGATCAGGTCCTCTCCTTCGGCCGGCTCGGTCAGGCTGGAGGCCAGACGGCGCTGCTTCTCCTCCGTCGCCTGCACCAGCTTCCACAGTGGGTCAGGCGGATTGACGGGGTAGAGGTCGAACACCAGGCGATGCTGATAGCCGGCAATCGGCAGAAGCGTGAAGACCTGCGGCGCAACGCCCTCCTTGAGATCGAACACCAGCCGCACCACGCGCGGGCTGTTCTGCCCCACGCGCACGGTGCGGATGTACGGATCGTTGGGCGTAACCTTGGCGACCAGTTCGCGCAGGGTGGGATTGAGCTCGAGGCCATCGACATCGATGACCAGTCGATCCGGCCCGCTCAGCAGCGTATGCGTGGCCTTGAGCAGCGTGTCGGATTCGATGGTGACACGGGTGTATTCCTCGGCGGGCCACATGCGCACCGCCACGATGGACGCGCCGAATGCCAGCTGCGGGCCGGTGAGCGTGAGCACCACGGCACCGGCGCCGACCTTCACGCTGCGGGCCAGCCAGCGGCGCCGCATCAGGTCGGGAGCATCAGGATAGGTCAGGTTCGAGCGCTTGATCAGCATGCGTGCAACAGTTCAGTCCCGGTTGAAGTATAGGCGCACGCACGCAGCGCACGCGTCTCGGTGCCAGTGTCAACCCCGGCGTCAGTCCGAGGCACGGCCCTATCGTCCTGCACTTGGAGCCAGAGATGCAGGTCAGGTTCCCCGAGCAGGCCCGCAGCCTTCTCGGGCCATTCGATCAGACAGACCGCCGGTTCGGCCAGCAGCTCGTCGAATCCCGCATCGATCCACTCCTCCGCATCGGCGAAACGGTATAGATCGAAGTGGTACACCGTGAGCGGCGTGCCATCCGCGCGCTGCAGCGCATACGGTTCGCACAGCGTGTAGGTCGGACTGCGCACCCGTCCGGCATGACCAAGCGCGCGCAGGATGGCGCGGCTCAGGGTGGTCTTGCCGGCGCCCAGATCGCCCGACAGCTGGATCTGCACTGGCCGTGGCGGCAGTGCGCGCAACGCCGCGGCCAGCCGGGTACCCCAGGCATCGGTGGCGGCGGTATCGGCGAGCGACCACTGGCGGACAAGAGAACAAGGCTCAGTCATTGCGTACAATTCCGGCATGCCCCACGCCACCGAACCGCCCCGCTACGACCCGACCGCCCTGGTCGCGCAGATCCGCGACTGGGGCCGGGCCCTGGGCTTCGACCGCGTTCAGATCGCCGACATCAACCTTGGCGATGCGGAAGCGGGCCTGCTGGCGTGGCTGGAAAAAGGATTTCATGGCAGCATGGATTATATGGCGAACCATGGCCTGAAGCGCGCCAGACCGGCCGAACTCGTGCCCGGCACCGTGCGTGCGATCGTGGCGCGCATGCCCTATCTGCCCATCGATACCCCGGCGGACTGGCGTGACCGCGAGCAGCGACGCCTGACGCAGCCCGGCGAAGCTGTCGTGTCGCTGTATGCGCGCGGACGCGATTACCACAAGGTGCTGCGCAACCGCCTGCAGCAACTTGCAGACCGGATCGCCGACACCATTGGACCATTCGGCTACCGCGTCTTCACGGACTCGGCCCCGGTCATGGAAGTGGCCCTGGCCACGCGCGGAGGCCTGGGCTGGCGCGGCAAGCACACGCTGCTGCTGGATCGCGACGCGGGTTCGATGTTCTTTCTCGGTGAAATCCTCGTCGATTTGCCACTGCCCGCGGACCCACCGTCCGAGCCGCATTGCGGGGCTTGCACACGGTGCCTCGATATCTGTCCGACCCAGGCCATCGTCGCGCCGTATGTCCTCGATGCGCGGCGCTGCATCTCCTACCTGACCATCGAACACGCCGGCAGCATTCCCGAAGACCTGCGCCCATTGCTGGGCAACCGCATCTATGGTTGCGACGATTGCCAGACCGTGTGCCCCTGGAACAAGTTTGCCCAGCGCGCGACGTTACCTGATTTCGATGTGCGCCATGCGCTCGACAACAGCACGCTGCTGAGGCTGTTTGCGTGGGACGCGGACACCTTCTCGCGCCACCTCGAAGGTAGCCCGATCCGACGCATCGGGCATGACCGCTGGCTGCGCAATCTTGCCGTCGCACTGGGCAACGCCCTGCGCAGCGAGACCGATCCGGCGCAGGCTGAAGTCATGCGCGCCGCCCTGGCGGCACAGCTGACGCACCCCTCCGCACTGGTGCAGGAGCACGTGCAATGGGCCCTGGCACAAACACCGCTCACGTCACCAGGGTGAGCCACAACGGCGTCGTTACCACCGCTGCCAGCGTCATGATCGATACCACCATCGCTACCAGCGGGCCATTGCCGCCCAGCCGCACGGCCAGGATGTACGCATTGGAAGCCGTCGGCAACGAGGCGAACAGCACCAGAATCTGCAGTTGCAACGGCGTGAGCGGAAAATAGCGCGCCACGAAAAACGCGAACGCGGGCATGGCAAGCAGTTTCACCCCGATCCACCAAGCCACGATGCCATGCGGCACTTTCGTGCCTATCAGCTGCAATCCGGCGCCCACGGCCATCAACCCCAAGGCGGTGGATGCAGAGCCGATACGGCCGAGCACCATCGCAAGGACTTCCGGCAAGTGCAGGCCCAGCAGGTTGGTCAGCGTGCCCAGCACCGTCGCCACGATCAGCGGATTGCGCAGCAGTTCGAGCCAGACACTGATCTTGCCCGATGTGCGGGACAACTCCCACACGGCGATGGCATTGATCAGCGGCACCGTGCACCCCTGGATCAGCGCCATCAATGCAAGGCCCTGCTCGCCGCCGATGCGGGTCGCCAGCGCAAGTGCAATATAGGAATTGAAACGGAATGCCGTCTGCAGTCCTGAAGCAAAATCGACGGGATTGGGACGGAACAGCCAGCGTCCGGCGTACCCCAGCACCACCCCGACCGTCGTGGTCACCAGCGCCAGCACCAGCATGGAGGTGGTGCTTGAAAAATCCAGCGAGGCCCGGTTGATGGAATAGAACAGCATCGCCGGAAACAGCACGTAATAGGCGAACTTTTCTACGCCAGACCAGAACATCCGGTCAAAGGGAGAGTACCGGACCAGTAACCACCCGATCAAAATCAGGCTGAAGTCCGGAACGAGCAGGAGCGCGGAATGCATGAGGACGAAGAAAAATAGTGGAACACGACAGGCCGCGCAGCGCCATGTTCTGCGCTAGGGGGAATACCGATTGGTATTTTCCCACAATTCCACGACCATGGACCAAAGCTTCCTGGGATGTTCGCATGCCGTACCTGTTTGCCCGCGCCACCGTTCTCTCGTGTCGGATGGCACTGCTGGCCACCCTGATGGGGGGGATGGTGCTGGCCACGCCAGGCATGGCCGCCGAACTTGAAGGCCAACGCTTCGAGGAAACTGCCCAGGTGGCGACGAAGGACCTGCAGCTGAATGGCGTGGGCCTGCGGACTGTGTTCGTCATCAAGGCTTATGCCGCCGGGCTCTATCTGCCGGAGAAGGCGCGCAACGCTGCTGTGGTGCTGGGCATGGGCGGAACAAAGCGTCTGCAGATCAAGCCACTGCGCGAAGTCGATGCCGATACGTTCATCAAGGCGCTCAGCGAAGGGATTCGCAAGAACCACTCCGAAGCACAGATCATCAAGCTGAACAGTCGCCTCGATCAACTCAGCGAGACGCTGCGGATGCTCGGCAAGGCGCAGAAGGGCGATACAATCAATTTCGATTTTGCACCGGAATCCGGCACGCAGATCTCGATCAACGGCGCCACCAAGGGCAAGCCGATCCCGGGTGAAGATTTCTATCAGGCTGTCCTGCGGATTTTCATTGGCGACCAGCCGGTGGACCGCGATCTCAAGCGTGGCCTGCTGGGCAACTGAACGGTCTGCTTCCACAGGACCAGCCAACCCCTGCCGCCGTGCGCGGCAGACTGTTTAACCTTTGACGGAGAATCCCGCTCATGGCAATGAAGAAACTGGCATTGACGATCGCGTTGGCCGCCGCAGCCACCGCAGTACAGGCGCAAAGCTATCCGACCCGTCCAATCAAGCTGATCATTCCGTTCCCGCCCGGTGGTGCCACCGATATCGTGGGACGCGGCGTGGCCGATCAGATGAGCAAGGTGCTCGGACAGGCCGTGGTCGTGGAAAACCGCGGCGGCGGCGGCGGCTCGATCGGCGCGGACGTCGTTGCCAAGGCCCCGCCCGATGGCTACACCATCGGGGTCTCCACGGTCTCGACCCATGCGGTCAACCCGGCGTGCAATCCCAAGCTGCCGTACAACCCGGTCAAGGACTTCAAGCCGATCACCAACATGGCCAACGTGGCCAACGTGATCACCGTCAACCCGAGTTTCCCGGCCAAGAACTACAAGGAATTCCTCGCGCTGCTCAAGGCCAATCCGGGCAAGTATTCGTACGCGACGTCCGGCACCTGCGGCTTCGGCCACATGCTGGGCGAGCAGTTCAAGGTCGCCACCAAAACCTTCATGGTCCACATCCCGTATCGTGGCGCGGGCCCAGCCCTGAACGACGTGCTCGCCGGACAGGTGCCAATCATGGCTGATAACCTGCCGGCCTCCATGCCGCACATCAAGGCCGGCAAGCTGCGTCCCATCGTAGTGGCCTGGAACAAGCGCATCGATTCGCTGCCCGATGTGCCAACCTTTGCCGAACTCGGACTGAAGGAGCCGAACGACCCGGCCTGGTACGGCCTGGTGGCGCCGGCCGGCACACCTGACGAGATCATCAAGGTGCTGAACGAGGCTGCCGTCAAGGCGCTGCACGACAAGGGCCTGGCAGACCGCCTGCGCCAGGCTGGCGCGGAGCCGTCCGGCAATAGCCCGGCGGAACACGCGGCGGAAATCAAGAAGGAGTACGAGAAGATGCAGCGCCTCGTGAAGGTGCAGAACATCAAGCTCGAACAGTAAGCGCGCGGACATGTCATGCACGGCCAGGGACCGGCTGTGCTAGATTGGAGGCATCTTCGGATGCCTCTTTTTCATCATGAACCGTCATTTCGATGCTGTGCTGCCCGCCCCGTTTGGCAAGGTGGGTGTGCGGATCGCCGAAGGCATGGTGCGCGAACTCGTGTACCTGCCGGACAGCATGCCCGACCAGGCGCCAGGCTGCGCCCTCACGCGCAAGGTAGCGCGCCAGCTCGAAGCCTACTACGCCAATCCCGATGCGGTCTTTACGCTGCCGCTGGCCCCTGCCGGCACGGCATTCCAGCAGCAGGTATGGAACCGCATCAGTACGGTGCCGCGCGGCGCCGTGACCACTTACGGCACCATTGCCCGCACTATCGGCAGTGCGCCGCGTGCGGTGGGACAGGCCTGCGGTGCCAACTGGTATCCCATCGTGATTCCGTGCCATCGAGTCGTGTCGGCTGCAGGGATCGGTGGCTTCGCCAATCACGATGCGGACGGCTTCTTCCTCGACGTGAAGCGCTGGCTGCTGCGCCATGAAGGTGTGATGCTGACATGAGCGGCAGCGCCGTCATCGATACCTTCTGCGATGCCCTGTGGCTGGAAGATGGACTGTCGCGCAACACGCTCGACGCTTACCGGCGCGACCTGCGCGCGCTCGAAGCCTGGCTCACCGAACACACGAGCACCGCGCTCTGCGCGGCCACGCCAACCGAACTCAACCAGTACTTCGCTGCCCGCCATGCGCATACGCGCGCCTCGTCGGCCAACCGGCGGCTGACCGTCTTCAAGCGCTTCTACCGCTGGGCGATTCGCGAGCGCCTCGTTGCCAGCGATCCGTGCCAGCTGCTGCCCACTGCCCGCCAGACGGCACGCATCCCGAAAACACTGTCCGAACAGCAGGTGGAAGCCCTGCTCGCAGCACCCGTAGTCGACACACCGCTCGGTCTGCGCGACCGCGCCATGCTCGAACTGATGTATGCCAGCGGCCTGCGCGTCTCGGAACTGGTGGCGCTGAAAACCATGGAGATCGGCCTGAATGAAGGCGTGGTACGCATCGCCAGCGGCAAGGGCGGCAAGGAGCGGCTGGTGCCCTTCGGTGGCGAGGCCGGCGACTGGCTGACGCGCTATCTCAAGGAAGGACGGCCGGCGCTGCTCGGCGCGCGTAGTTGCGATGCACTGTTCGTCACCGCGCGCGCCGAGGGCATGACGCGACAAACCTTCTGGTATGCGGTCAAGCGCTATGCACGCCAGGCGGATATCCAGGCACATTTGTCACCGCACACCCTGCGGCACGCCTTCGCCACGCATCTGCTGAACCACGGCGCCGACCTGCGCGTAGTACAGATGCTGCTGGGCCACGCCGATATTTCGACCACGCAGATCTATACGCATGTAGCACGCGAACGATTGCGCGAACTCCACCAGCACCATCATCCACGCGGCTGAATTCGGTACACCGTCTTCTCTTCCATCGTTGTCCTATGAGCAGCAAGCAGAAACACATCTCCGAAACCCCCGCGACGCAGTTCCTGCGCAAGCATGGCGCAACCTTCAGCGAGCATCCCTACACCTATGTGGAACATGGCGGCACCGGTGAGTCGGCACGCCAGCTCGGCGTCGAGGAGCACCATGTAGTCAAGACGCTGGTGATGGAAGATGAACAGGCCAAACCGCTGATCGTACTGATGCATGGCGATTGTTCGGTCTCCACCAAGAATCTGGCACGGCAGACCGGCCGCAAGTCAATCCAGCCGTGCAAGCCGGAGGTGGCACAGCGGCACAGCGGTTTTCTGGTTGGTGGGACCTCGCCCTTCGGCTTGCGCAAGGCAATGCCC